>DATFRX010000542.1:0-12812 GCA_035262905.1 Nocardioidaceae bacterium | reverse complement strand
TTCACATAGGCCGCCGACGCGGTGAAGCCCGACGTGCGCGTGTAGCGCGTCCCGCCGTTGACGTCTGCGATGTGCTGGAGCGCCTGCTGATGCTCGGTGATGCCCTTGACGGTCACCAGCTTCTCCACGTCGACGCCATTGGTGGCGAGGTTGACGGTCGGGTTCTGGTTCGCCTGATAGGCGTTGTAGAGCTCTTCGCCGACGGCGGTGCTCGACAGCACCGCAGGCAGCGGGTAGCCCGGCGAGGCCGAGCGGAACAGCGCGTTGCGGCGGCCTGCCGTGTCGCCCTCGTTGAAGAGGATCACGCCGGCCGCGCCGGCCGTCACGGCGTTGTCCAGCTTCTGAGTGAACGCGCACGTGCCGCGCTGGATCAGCGAGACGCTGCCGGTGGTGGCCGCGGGGAAGTCGGACATCTCGCAGCCGGAGGTGGTCCCACCGGGACTCGGGATCACGATGTCGTTGGTCGGGACGACCTTGACGTTGGTCAGCGACTTGGTCGGGGAGTGCTCGAAGGTGATGAAGTCGACCGACGGCGAGTCGTCGTCCGCGGCGCTGCCCGCGACGTAGGTCTTGCTGGTCGGTGAGACCTGCTGCAACACCGGTGCGGCGTTCTCCTGCCACTGCGGCATGTTGAACATCTCGTAGTGGGCGTCGTAGCCGGCCTTCTCCAGCGTGGCCTTCACATAGGCCGCCGACGCGGTGAAGCCCGACGTGCGCGTGTAGCGCGTCCCGCCGTTGACGTCTGCGATGTGCTGGAGCGCCTGCTGATGCTCGGTGATGCCCTTGACGGTCACCAGCTTCTCCAGCCGGGTCGAATCAACGTCCGGCGGCGCTGCAACCGGCGACCCTGCTACTGATGGTGCTGCAACCGCTGACGGCACGCCGATCAGCGCCGCGATCGTGACGGCCGTAGCCGCCAGACGCACTCGATGCATAGCTCCTCCTGACTCTCGGCAGCGACCGTCCCATGGCCAGCCGTTGGCCTATCCGCCCTCGGACGAGCCCGGCCAACGTGTGCATGGGGCAGGTCGACCGGTTGACCCTTGCCGATCGTGGCGTCCACCTCCCGCGGTGGGCTCTCGACCGAATCAACCGATCGCGACGCTACGAAGGCCAAGCCCACTCGTCACCCGACACATGCACGAAACGACGACGCTCCTGTCCGGCATCTGTCTGAACCAGGCTGGGGCGCTCGGGTTCCATTAGGGCCATCCGATCGGGCTCGTCCTCCGAATGTCATACGCGGCATCCATCGCGTACGCGACCACGCCGATGCGAGCGAGCAAGACTGGATGCGTCGACGACCGCAGGAGGAGTCGTGACTGATCAGCTTCGGCCGATGAGCACCCCCGGGGTTACGGGTGTCCTGGACCAGATGCGGGAGCGTCTCGATGCGCTCCCCGCGAACGACCTTCGTCGGCACTTTCTCGGCACCTATCTGCGTACGACGGCCGCCGTCGGCCAGGCGGTCGACCGAGGCGTCTTCGAGGATCCGGGCTGGGTCGAGGAGTGGGACGTCGTGTTCGCCCAGCTCTACCTCGAGGCGCTCGACGCCAGCCTCACCGACGGACCGATCTCCCGGCCCTGGCGGCTCGCCTTCGACGCTCCCGCGCGGCTGCATCCGCTGCAGCACGTGCTGCTGGGCGTCAATGCCCACGTCAACTACGACCTGCCGCAGGCGTTGCTCGGTGTCATCAGCGTCGAGGACTTCGGCGATCCGGCGCTGCTGGATCGACGGCGGCGCGACCACGAGAACATCGACGGCGTACTCGCCTCCCGGGTGGCGGCCGAGGACAACGAGCTGCCGGTCGGGACGCTGATCGACCGGCTGCTCACGCCGCTCAATCGGCTGGCGAGCAAGCGATTCCTCCGGGAGGCGCGGCAGAAGGTGTGGCACAACACCTACGAGCTGCACACCGCGCGGGTCGCGGGCCCGGATGCCTATCGGATCCGCCTGGGAGAGCTCGAGGTGCTCAGCTCGGCCAAGATCGCCGACCTGTTGGCGCCCGGTCAGGTGCTGCTCCGCCTCGCGGTCGCGGGCTTCGGAGTGACCCTGCCGCCGCCCGCAACCTGAGTCTGCGGGCACGACATCGGCCGATCGGAGCATGGCTTTACCCGGTCGAGCGGCGGTAATATCTGGCTATGTCCCGCTCGTATCCCAGCTTCTTCGGCGTCCTGTTCGGCATTGCCGGTTCGCTAGCTGTCGGGGCAGTGCTCACCGAGATCGGCGTACCGCCGTTTGGAGCCTTCGCGCTGGCCATTGCGTCTGTTGTCATCGTGTGGATCCTTTGGGCCAACTTCACGTCTCCATCCCGCCCGGCAGCACGCCAGGTGTATGAGCAGGACGTGCACCGCATGCAGGACATGAAGATGACGCCGGAAGAGATCGCCCGCGATACTCATCTCGCGCCCTACCAGGTCCGCCAGATCCTCGCCGGCGACGACGACTGGTGGGTCCGGACCTAGCCAAGCCCGGGTGTGTCGGGTTCACCTCCGGATGTCGTGACGACCGAACGCCTCCGGGTGCGCCCATCCAGAGAGGCGCTGATCAGTCCAGGCAGAACTCGTTGCCCTCGGGGTCGGTCATGACGATCCAACCGGCACTCAGCGGCGGATCCGGCTCGAAGCGTCGCACCCGAGTCGCTCCAAGGGCGACGAGCCGCTCGCACTCGGCCTCGAGGGCTGCCATCCGCTCCTCGCCCTGCAGTCCGGGAGCCGCTCGGACGTCGAGGTGCACGCGATTCTTGGCCACCTTGTCTTCGGGCACCTGCTGGAAGAAGACTCGCGGGCCGCGTCCGTCCGGATCCTCGATGGCCGACCTCGAGTTGCGCTCCTCCTCCGGCACACCGATCTTCACGAGGAAGTCGTCCCACGCCGCCAGCGGGTCGGCGCCCTCGGGCAGATCGACGCCGGGCGGACTGGGATGGACGTAGCCCAGCACATCGCGCCAGAAGGTCGACAGAGCCCGCGGGTCATGGGCGTCAAAGGTGACTTGGATGTCGCGGGACATCGGGTGCTCCGTTCGTCGCGGTCAGGAGCCCACCCTGGCACTCCCGTACGACACTCCACTCGCTCACGCCGTCGCCCGCGGCTTCGTGGCGTAGCCGACCAGCAGTCCGATCGCCACGCCGATGACGGTCTCCAATCCGCGGTCGGCAAGTAGGTCGTGGATCGGAATCACCGGGGCCGCCAGATGAACGATCAGCAAGGCGAGCGGCGTGATGCTGACCAGCGCCAGGGCGTAGTTGCGGCCGACGAGGAGCTCGGTGATCAACTGCAGTCCGGCGACGAAGATGACGGTGAGGGCGTCCGGGAGGTCGAGCTCCAGGAGCAGCCAGGCCAGGCCGAGACCGATGAAGGTGCCGATGACCCGATGCAGGCCACGAACCACCTGGGAGTTGAAGTCGAACGCCATCAGCGGGACCACCGCCGAGATCATCGCCCAGTACGGGCGGCCGACTCCCGAGGCGGTGGCGATCGTGCCGGCGGCCGCCACCCCGATGGCGGACTGGATCGCATACAGCCGGACCCCGGTGTGGGGACCGCCGATCGGATGCTCCGGGAGATGCTCGGCGGTGACGTGGCGGGCTCGCCGCACGACGGCGCCCAGGCTGCCCACGAGAACGGCGAAGAGCGCGGAGGCGGACGCGACGAGCACCGCCGGAACGAGGTCGCTGGCGTGGGCCGGCACCGATGCGACCGCGGCGAAGCCGAACACCTGGAACAACGAGCCCGACGGGATCAGATCGCGGTGCGCCGAGACGTAGGACGCGACGGCGGCGATCACAGCGGCGATCGGGATCGCGAGCCACTCCCGCGCGTCCGAGATCGCGACCAGGGACCCGAGCGCGACGCACATCACCAGTCCGAGTCCGGCCAGCCCCTGTCGTACCACCCGAGGAAAGTCGACCCGCTTGCGGCCGTAGAGCGACGTGAAGGCGCCGAACGTGGCGTACAGCGTCCAGTCCACATGGTCGATCGAGACCAGGAAGAGCAGCGGCACCATGACCGAGACGCCGACGCGTACGGCCAGCCAACCCGTATTCGGTGGCAGCGGGCGCACCGTGACGAGGCGCTCGACGAGGCTGCTCATGCGCCAATCATCGCCGAACCGCCCGCCATCGTCAGGTAATCGAGGCGGTTGCCAACCGTTCGGGCCGATCGCGCGTCAACAGGGCGAGTAGCGCAACCACATGGGGGGAGACCCAGATGCGCAAGACCAGAATCGTCGCGGCGGCTGCAGCCATGTTGGCCGCGACAATGGCCACCGTGACACTGACACCCGCTGCGTACGCCAACACCGCAGCGCATCGCGACGCCCGGGGGGACGCGCCGCGCCATGGCGACCTGACCCGAGCCGTCATCGACAACGGCGACACCGACTCCGACTTGGCGATCATCCGGATCCGGGTGGCCGGAAGGCTGCACACCGGGGACTCCGTCTATGTCTGGTTCAACCGGAACCCGTCCAACCCCGGTCCGGAGCTGCGACTGACCGGCATCGTCGATTCGGAGTACGCCTTGAACCGGGTCAACACCTGGAAAGGTCTAGGCCATGCGGCTTCGTGCGATCAGTACACGATGAAGCAGTTCGCCGACCGGCATGGGGTGCGGGTCCGGATCGACCGGGGCTGCCTAGGCAACCGACCGGTGCGAGCGGCGATCCGGGTCAACTCGGCCGTCGAAGGCGATCGGGACTGGTTCGGCCACCGGCGGACCTTCCTCCCGGGCGTCCGGCACTAGCTCGCCGAACGCTGGTCCGCTAGCGCGGAGTCAGCACGCAGAACTCGTTGCCGTCGGGATCGGCCAGGACGACCCAGCTGACGTCGCCCTGGCCGATGTCGATCCGCTTCGCCCCGAGCGAGATGAGACGTTCGACCTCGGCCTGCTGATCACCGTCGGCGGGTGGGGCGAGGTCGAAGTGCAGCCGGTTCTTGCCGATCTTCGGCGCGACCGGGGGACCGCCCCACGACACCTTCGAGCCGCCTTGCGGCGACTGGATCGCGGTCTCCTGGTCCTGATCCCAGACCAACGGCCAGTCCAGCGCGTGATGCCAGAAGTACCCGACCTCCTGCGTCCCGTCGCACGACACGGCGCCGATGAACCCTGTGCCGGCGAGGAAGTTGTTGCCCGGCTCGATGACGCAGAACTCGTTGCCCTCGGGGTCGGCGAGCACCACATGCAGGGCATCGGGACCCTGCCCGATGTCGAGGTGCCGGCCACCGAGCTCGAGCGCCCTCGCCACGGTGGCCTGCTGCTCCGCTGGGGAGGCACTGGTGAGATCGAAGTGCATCCGGTTCTCGCCGGTCCTTGGCTCCTGGGTGGGAAAGAACTCCAGCCGGAACCTGGCGTCATCGGTCGGCAGCAGCGCGAAGCCGTTCGGGGGGTCGTCGACCATCTCCCGTCCCAGGACACCGGCCCAGAAGCTCGCGAGGCGATGCGGGTCGAGCGCGTCGAAACCGATCGCGTGCAGCTGACACGTCATTCGGCAACGCTAGGGGCTGGCCGTCGGCCACGCAAAGCAGAATCGCGCCGGCGACCCGGGCCCGCGTCATCAGGGAATCCTTGGTCTGGCGGTTTACTCTGCGCTCATGTCGCAGGTCGTGCTCGTCGAGGACGACGACGCCATTCGGACGTCGCTGACGCGTTCGCTGCGCGCCAGCGGGCATGTGGTCACGTCGGTCGCACAAGGGCTGGACGCCATCAGCACGGTGGTCGAGGCCAAGCCGGACGTCGTACTCCTCGATCTCGGCCTGCCTGACCTGGACGGCGCGGACGTGCTGGCGATGCTGCGCTCGGTGAGCCAGGTACCTGTGATCGTCGTGACGGCGCGAGACGACGAGCAAGATGTCGTACGCCTGCTGCACGCCGGTGCCGACGACTATGTGGTCAAGCCGTTCAGCGGAGCGCAGATCGACGCGCGGATCAAGGCGGTGCTGCGACGTGCTGCGGGGCCGGCGTCCGATGCCGAGGCCGAGCTGCGGGTCGGTGACCTGGTGATCGATCGACGCAGCCGAGAGGCGACACTCGAGGGACGCCGGCTGGATCTGTCGCGCAAGGAGTTCGACCTCCTGACGGCCCTGGCTCGGCGGCCCGGCGAGGTCGTGAGCAAACGCGAGTTGCTGGCCGACGTGTGGCAGCTGCCGTGGGGTGGTGCCGACCGGACGGTCGACGTGCACCTGTCGTGGCTGCGTCGCAAGCTTGGTGAGACGGCGGCGGAGCCCCGCTACCTGCACAGCGTGCGCGGGGTCGGCATCAAGCTGGTGCCGCCGGCGACGGGTGACTGACGTGCTTCGACGCATCGTATTGCTGACGACCGGGATGACCACCCTCGTCGTCCTGGCCTTCGCCGTGCCACTGGCGTTCCTCGCCCTGCAGGCGGTCCAGAACCGGTCGCTGGACGATGCCACCTTCGAGACACAGAACATCGCGGACTTCCTCAGTGCCGGTCGACCCGCGCGCCGCCAGCTGGACGCGTACGTCGACCGGGCGAACGTGCGTAGTGAGGGGCTGACGGCGGTCCGGCTGCCGAGCGGCGTCGTGGTCGGCGACCCGCAGGCGATGGTGTTCCCGAGCTCGCCGCCAGGGGTGGGGAGCGATGACGACGGCAATGGCCGCGAACCGTCGGGGGAGGAGCGAAGCGAGCTCGGTGAGGTCTCGCCCGCGACGATCTCGGACTTCCGCGACGGCAAGGTCGTCGAGATCCAGTCGCACACACCGGACGGCACGGCTACGGTGCGGACCTACCTCACTGACGAGGAGCTCGACTCCGGCGTGTGGAAATGGTGGGCGCTGATCGCGTCGGTGAGCGTCGCGCTGCTCGGCCTGGCCGTCATGGGCGCCCAGCTCGTAACCCGGCGCCTGGTGCAGCCGCTGACCGAGACGGCCGAGACCGCGCGTCAGCTCAGTCGGGGCGACACCCGCGCTCGGGCGCCGGAGGAGGGACCGGCCGAGGTGACGATGGCCGCCCAGGCGCTCAACGGGCTGGCCGACCGGATAGAGGAACTGCTGACCGCCGAACGCGAGACGGTGGCCGACCTGTCGCATCGGCTGCGTACGCCGCTGACCGCCCTGCGGCTGGACGTCGACGCGTTGGACGACCCGACGGCGGCGGCGAACCTCAGCCAGCACGTGGCCGCGCTGGAACGCACCCTCACGTCGATCATCCACGAGGCACGGCAGCCGCAAGGCGGGGGACTAGCGCGATCCTGCGACGCGACGACGGTCGTTGCCGAGCGGGTGGCGTACTGGACTCCGCTGTCCGAGGACCAGGCCCGGCGGTTCGATCTCGAGCTGCCGGACGGCGTCGTTCAGGTGCGCGCCTCGGCCGGTGACCTGGCGGCCGCGGTGGACGCGCTGATGGAGAACGTCTTCGCCCACACGCCAGAGGGAGCGGGGATCACCGTCCGGCTCACCGAGGGGCCGACGGATTCAGACGACCCGGAAGGGCCGATGGCGACGCTCGAGGTGGCGGACGAGGGGCCGGGCATCCCGTTGGGGGCCGGCTCCCGCGGCCGGAGCGATCGTGGCTCGACCGGGCTCGGCCTCGACATCGCCCGCTCCTGCGCCGAAGCCAGCGGCGGGCGGCTCGAGATCGATGCCACGCCGGCCGGTGGCGGCCTGGTTCGGCTCCGGCTCGGCGTCGCGTGACCGGCGGTTCTTGATCCAACCTTGAGGATCGGTTGCGGTCCGGCTGAGGATCGATCCGACACGGTGGCGACATGTACGAGCGCCATCGCCACCTCGCATCGGCGCCCGAAGTCGCCGCGTCGAGCCCCTCCTCCCCTGGCATCGACGGGCGCGGGTCGGAGCGACCGGCCCCGGTGGCAGCCACCTCCTGGACGCAGTGGTCCTGTGTGGTCCGGGTTACGGTCGCCGACCGCCGCGTGCTCACCGCCGCTCGCCAGATAGTCGTCGCCTTGATGGCTGACGTGGCGGCGGCGGTGAGCCGCTTCACACCGCTGTCGGATCTCAGCCGGGTCAACGCCCGGGCCGGGACGATCACGCCGGTGTCCCCGCTGTGCGCCCAGCTGGTCGGCATGGCACTCGACGCCGCTCGTACGACCGAGGGCGCGTGCGACCCGACGATCGGCGCCCATCTGATCGCGGCCGGCTATGACCGCGACTTTTCGCTCATCAGCTCCGGTCAGGTCGAGGCTGTGCCGTGGCCGGAGCGCTCGGCCGACTGGCAGGCGGTGGTGCTCGACCCCGATCTGGACCTGGTCGGGATCCCGAAGGGGATGGCCCTCGACCTCGGTGCCGTCGCGAAGGCCTGGACCGCCGACGAGGCAGCCCGCCGGATCCATGCCGCCTTCGGCACTGCCGCGCTGGTCGAGATCGGCGGCGACCTGGCCGCGGTCGGAGCGCCGGCCGTGCCCTGGCTGATCCGCGTCGCCGAGCGCGCCGGTGAGCCGGGACAACTGGTGGCGTTGTCGCACGGCGGACTTGCCACGTCGACCACAACCCGACGGCGTTGGCGACGCGGTCTCCAGACCTGTCACCACCTGATCGACCCTCGTACTGGCCGGCCCTCGGAGGGTCCCTGGCGTACGGCGAGTGTGTGGGCGTCGACCGCGGCAGAGGCGAACGCCGCGACCACCGCCGCACTCGTGGTGGGGAGTGGCGCGGCTCGACTGCTGACCGAGCTCGGCCACCCGGCCCGGCTGGTCGGTGTCCACGGGACCGTCGTGCTGCTGGGGGACTGGCCGGCCGACCAGGCGATCGCGTCATGACGCTGTGGTACATCGCCCGCGCCAGCGGGATCGTCGCGCTTGTCGCCTTCACGCTGGCGACCGCCCTCGGCGCCCTGACGTCGGTGCGACCCGCCGATCGCGGGCGGGCGGCCAACGAGCGCCGAATCCTCGCCCAGTACGCCCATCGCTCGGCGGCCGTCACAGGTCTGACCCTCGCCGCCGTCCACGTCACCGCCATCGTGCTCGACGCGCAGGCGCATGTCGCCGCGAGCTCGGTCGTGGTGCCGTTCACCGCCGGCTACCGGCCCGTGGCGGTCGGTCTTGGGACGATCGCGCTCTATATCTTCACGATCACCGCCCTGGCCGGTGCCAGCCGAGGTCGGCTCGCCGGGTCGAGGGGCGCATCGGGAGCGTGGCGGGTCGTCCATGCCGCCGCCTATGTCGGATGGGCACTCTCGTTCGGTCACGCGCTCCTCGCCGGAACCGACGTCGGACGGCTCTGGATGGTCGCCCTCGGACTCGGGTCGATCACGCTCGTCATCAGCGCATTCAGCATCCGGCTGCGGTCGGAGTCCGACCACGCCGCCTCCTACCTGGTGTCGACCCGGCGCGTTCGTACGGAGGCCGACCGGCGGACGAGGAGCCTGCGATGACGACGACAGCGGCCACTGTGCCCAACCCGATCGGCATCCCGCCGGAGCCGGACACCTGGTCGATCGGGCCGCCTCGCCTGCTCGCCGCCGGCTACGACGCAATGCGCCCATACGATCGGGTGGCTCCCCGCCTGCTCAACCGAGACCAGCTCATCCGGGATACGACGACCGTCGGTCTGCTCGGCCGCGGCGGTGCGGCGTTCCCGGTGGCGGCGAAGCTCCGTGCCATGCCGCGACGCCGGGCGGCGACCGTGGTGGTCAACGGCAGCGAGAGTGAGCCGGCCAGCTACAAGGACCGGATTCTGATGCGACACTCCCCGCACCTGGTCCTGGACGGAGCACTCGTCGTCGCGCACGCGCTTCGGGCCCGTCGAGTCCTGGTCGCGGTCAATGACGAACCGGCCGCCGCAGCGCTGCACCATGCCGTCGGTCACCGATCCGACGCTCGCACGGTGCGGATCGCAGGGACCGGCGGTCGGTTCGCTGGAGGCGAGGCGCGTGCCGTGCTACGTGCCCTCGGAGGAGGCCCGGCGATCGCGCCAGGTCGTCGGGTTCTCCCCTCCGTCCGCGGTTATCGCGGGACTCCGACGTTCCTGTCCAACGTCGAGACGTTCGCCCAGATCGGTCTGCTGGCCACGCTGGGTCCGAGGGCGTTCGCCGACACCGGCATCGCCGACGAGCCGGGGACGACCGTCCTGACCGTGACCGGCGCGGTCGGCCGGCCGGGCGTGGTCGAGGTTCCGCACGGCACTCCGCTGTCGGTCTTGCTGTGCGAGGTGGGTGCGGCGCCCGGCGCTGCGATCCTGCTCGGTGGCTATCACGGCTCCTGGTGGACCGGCGATCCGGCCGTGCCGTTGAGCCGTCCGATCCTCGCGGCCGCCGGAGCCACCCTGGGGGCGGGCGTCGTCTGCGTACTCGGGCCGGAGACCTGCCCACTCGCCGAGCTCGCTCATGTGACGGGCTACCTCGCCGACGAGTCCGCCGGGCAGTGTGGTCCGTGCATGTTCGGGCTGCCCACCCTGGCCCACGATCTCCAACGGGCCGTCGGCGGGCACCGGTCGGCGGCGTCGGACCTGCGGCGACGGCTGACCCTCGTGCCGGGGCGTGGCGCCTGTGCCCACCCCGACGGCACCGCCCGCTTCGTCGAGTCCGGGATGCGCGCGTTCGTCGCCGATATCGAGCGGCACCGGACCGTCGGTGGCTGCGGCCGGCCGATGCGGGGTCATCTCACGGTCTCGCCTACGTGGCAGGAGGTCGCGCGATGACGCGTAGCTGGCGGGAGCGGCGGATCCACGTCGACTGGACGCGTTGCGACGGCCACGGCCTGTGCGCCGTCCTGTTCCCCGAGGTCATCGGCTCCGACGAATGGGGATTCCCCGTCATCGACGGACGGCCGTTGTCGCCCGACGAGATCGTCCACGCCCGACGCGCGATCGCCAGCTGTCCTGCGCTCGCGCTGCGCCTGGAGACCCGATCCGTCAAGCAACCGGCGAGATCGACGTGAGATCGCGACCGAGTACATCCGACCGAGGACCGAGGAGGCGCACGAGATGACGTACTACGGCTCACCACCGGATCGACGCGGCCAGCTGATCCGGAAGGCGTCGACCGGCCTGGTCCTCGCCGGCCTCGGCGGTGGGGTCGCGACCGGTGCGATCGCCGCCGCACTCGCCAACCAGGATCAGCAGGGCGGCACCGGGACGCCCTCGACCCCGACCCGCCAGGACAACCGAACCGGCACCGTCCCCGGCGTCGGGGTGGTGCCGGCGCCCGCCATCCCCGGACCGGTGCAGGGCGGCAGCAACGGCTCATAGCCGGGTCTTGCCAACCGCATAGATAACGGTTATACATATAGTTAACCGTTATCTGGAGGTCCGATGCGGCAGGAAGTGGTCCTGGCTCTGCTGGCGAAGGAGCCGTCGCACGGGTACGACCTGCGCGCGCGGCTGCGGGAGGCTCTGGGGCCGCTCGGCGAGGACATGAACCCGGGCCAGGTCTACGTCACGTTGACCCGGTTGGAGCGATCGGGACTGGTGGAGTCGGAGCGGTCGACCGGGTTGGCCGATCGTCCGGACCGCAAGCTCTACGCGCTGACCGCAGAGGGACAGCAACGCGTCGCCGGATGGCTCGCCGAGGTGAGTTGGCCGAAGCCCGACCTGGCGGAGTTCCATCTCAAGTTGGTGGCGGCTGCGGCGGCTGGTCTGGCCGACCCGCTCACCATCGTGGACACGCAGCGCAGAGAGCTCCTACGACGGTTGCGAGAGGCCCAGCGCGCGGCGATGGCCGAGCCCAACGGCTCGGATGCGGCGCTGTTGCTGGAGGGGATCGTGCTTCGACTGCAAGCGGATCTGCGCTGGCTGGAGGAGTGCGAGCGGAATTGGAACCGTCGAGGGAGCGGATCGTGAGTGACATCGCCGACGCATCGGTGTTGCGGGCCAGCGGGCTGCGCAAGGAGTACGGCAAGGGGGCGGGCATGGTCCGCGCGGTCGACGGGGTCGATCTCGACGTCGCCGGTGGCGAGACCGTGGCGGTGATGGGGCCGAGCGGCTGCGGGAAGTCCACCCTGCTGCACCTGCTGGGCGGGCTTGATCGGCCGTCGGACGGCGAGGTGTGGCTCGCCGGGCGCCGGATCGACCGGATCGGGGAGAAGGCGCTGGCCCGGATGCGCCGCACGGCGGTCGGCTTCGTCTTCCAGGCCTTCCACCTGATGGACGAGCTCACCGCGGTGGAGAACGTCGAGCTGTCCGCGCTGCTGGCCGGACGGTCACCGCGGACGGCTCGGCGACGGGCGGTCGACCTGCTGGAGCGGGTCGGGCTCGCCGACCGGGCCGGCTTCCTCCCCTCGGCACTGTCGGGCGGCCAGCGGCAGCGGGTCGCGATCGCCCGGGCGTTGAGCAACGAGCCGACTGTCGTCCTCGCCGACGAGCCGACCGGCAACCTGGACAGCGCTGCCACGCTCGAGGTGCTGCGCCTGTTCGAGAGTTTGCACGAGGCCGGACAGACGCTGCTCATCGTCACGCACGACTCGCGGATCGCAGCGACCGCCGACCGGCTGATCTCGATGCGCGACGGCGCCTTCGTCGAAGAGACCAGGCTGACCCGCGGGACCACTGGGCGGCTCGGCGAGCTCGCCGGCCTGGAGGGCTGAGCCCGTGGGCCGCGCGCTCCTCCTCTGGCGCCTCGCCGCGCGCGACCTGCGCCGGCGCCCCATCGAGGCCGCGCTCTTGCTGGTCGCGATCATGGGGGCCACGACCACGCTCACGCTCGGCCTGGTCCTGCACGGCGTGATCGACAAGCCCTACCAGGCCACCCGCGAGGCGACGGCCGGGCCCGATGTCGTGGCCAGCGTCTCGCCGACCCCACGTCGCTACGGCGGCGCGGCTGCGGATACGAGTTCCCTCGACACGCTGGCCAAGGCTCCGGGCGTCGTCGCCCACAGCGGCCCGTTCCCGGTCACCTGGGCCAG
>DATFRX010000541.1:0-8672 GCA_035262905.1 Nocardioidaceae bacterium | reverse complement strand
GCTGCCGCCGTCGCGATGCGCTTGCTGGACGAGGGCCGGCTCGACGCGGTCGTCGGGATGGGAGGCACCGGCGGCACTGCGCTCGTCACGTACGCGATGCAGCAACTCCCGGTGGGAGTGCCCAAGCTCGTCGTCTCGACGGTTGCCTCCGGCGAGACTCGTCCATACGTCGGCGCGGTCGACATCACGATGATGTACTCCGTTGTCGATGTGGCCGGGGTCAACCAGATCTCCGCGCGCATCATCGCCAACGCCGCGGCCGCGGTTGCCGGCATGGCCGGTGCCGAGACCCCAGAGCTCGGCGACAGCCGACCACTCGTCGGCGCTTCGATGTTCGGTGTCACCACCCCGTGCGTGACCGTTGGCCGCGAGCGACTGGAGCGCCTCGGCTACGAGGTGTTGGTGTTCCACCAGACCGGAACCGGCGGCCAGTCGATGGAGGAGCTGGTCAGGGCGGGGTTCATCAAGGGCGTGCTGGACGTCACCACGACCGAGCTGTGTGACGAGCTCGTCGGAGGAGTACTCCGGGCGCACCCGAAGCGACTCGAAGTCGCCGGCTCGCTGGGCATTCCGCAGGTGGTCTCGCTCGGTGCCCTCGACATGGTCAACTTCGGGCCGATGGACAGCGTCCCGGCCGAATTCCGGAGCCGGAACCTGTACGTCCACAATCCGACGGTCACGTTGATGCGGACCACGCCGGAGGAGTGCGCCGAGCTCGGCCGTCGGGTTGCCCGAAAGCTCAACCTCGCGACCGGTCCGACGGCCTTGTTCATCCCGTTGGGTGGAGTGTCGATGATCGCGACCGAGGGCCAGCCGTTCTACGACCCGAAGGCCGACGACGCGCTCTTCTCGTCGATCCGCGAGACGGTTGCGCCGAGCGTGGAGGTCCATGAGTTGGACACCGACGTCAACGACCCCGACTTCGCTCTCGCGATGGCGAACTGGCTAGACGACATGATCAAAGCGGCTTCGCTGACATGAGGGCGCCGCTGTTGGACCGCTTCCGCGGGCAGCTGGCCGGCGGCGGAGTGCTCGTCGGAGCCGGCGCGGGCACCGGGCTAAGTGCCAAGTGCGCAGAGGCCGGTGGCGCCGACCTGATCATCATCTACAACTCCGGTCGCTACCGGATGGCCGGCCGTGGTTCGCTGGCCGGCCTGATGCCGTACGGCGACGCCAACGCCATCGTGGTCGAGATGGCGGCCGAGGTGCTGCCCGTGGTGCGGCAGACGCCGGTGCTGGCCGGTGTCTGTGGAACCGATCCGTTCCGGGTCATGTCGGTGTTCCTCCAGCAGCTGAAGGACATCGGATTCGCCGGCGTCCAGAACTTTCCGACGGTGGGCTTGGTCGACGGAACGTTCCGCCAGAACCTTGAGGAGACCGGCATGGGGTACGCCCTCGAGGTCGAGATGGTCAGGCAAGCGCATGCCCTCGACCTGCTGACCACGCCGTACGTGTTCGATCCCGACGATGCGCAGGCGATGGCCGAGGCTGGTGCCGACGTCCTCGTCGCACACATGGGCCTGACTACCGGCGGCAGCATCGGAGCTGAGACGGGCAAGAGTCTCGATCAGTGTGTCGGGCTCATCCAGGAGATCCGCGACGCCGCGGCCGCGATCAATCCCGACGTGATCGTGCTGTGCCACGGCGGTCCGATCTCCGAACCGGACGATGCTGCGTACGTTCTGACTCGCACGACCGGGGTGGCGGGCTTCTTCGGCGCGTCCAGCATGGAACGCCTTCCCACCGAGATCGCCATCACCGACACGGTGCGGAGGTTCAAGGAGCTTCATCCCGCTACGCAGAAGGAGAACGGGACATGACTGATCGGCCTCGGTTCCTCTATGTCTCGCCGCGGGAGAACGGATGGTGGTCCACGCTGAGCTCGCGACGCTACTTCCATGGCGGCGAGCGGTATCGAAGCCTGGCCGAGGCGGTGCTGTCCCCGCACGGCACCGTCGACTGTCTGGAATGGGGCGTCGACGATCCTGCCGAGGAACGAGCGGAGCAGCTCGACGCCCGGTTGGCTGACGCCGACGCACTGGTCGCCTCCCCCTGGCTGTGGCTGGGCGAGGGCGGAACCTTCGACGACGCTCGCCTCGGTCGGGCGCCGAAGCTGAAAGCCATCGCCGGCACCTTCGACTACCGGCTGGGCTGGGTCGACCTCGATGCGGCGTCCCGCCGCGGCGTGACGGTGGTCGACACGTCGCGGACGATGACCTGGACGGTGGCAGAGTTCGCCGTCGCCATCACGTTCGCGCTGCTTCGCGACATCCCGCGATCGGTCGACCTGGTACGCAGCGGCGGCTGGCAGGACTCCGGGAAGACCGGCGGCGCGTACCTCTTCCGCGATCTCGCCGACTGTCACATCGGCCTGGCCGGGTTCGGCAGCATCAACAAGCACTACCGCCGGTTCGTCGAGCCGTACGGATGTCCGGTGACAGTGTTCGATCCGCAGGTTGACGACGAAGTCGCCGCCGCGTACTCGGTGACGAGAGCCGACTCGCTCGTCGACCTCGCACGGGCAAGCGACATCTTCGTGGTCGCGATTCCACCGACGCCGTCGACCCTCGGAGTGATCGACGCGGAGGTCATCGATGCGCTGGCGCCCGGCTCGTTGTTCGTGCTGGTGAGCCGGATGGCGGTCGTCGAGCAGGAGCCCCTGTGGGGACGCGCCCGGGCGGAGGAGCTTCGCGTGGCGGTCGACGTATTCGATCCCGAGCCGCCGCCGCGCGACGCCTGGTTCCGCGGCGCCGCCAATGTGATCCCGACCCCGCACATCGCCGGCAACACACCGTTCGCCCATGAGCGGTGTCTCACCGAGGCCTGCGCGGACGCGGTCCGTATCGTCAGCGGCGAGGCGCCACTCCATGCCGCGACGACCCTCGACAAGAGCATCTACGAAGGCAAGCTCGCCGCCGAGACCAGCTGACAGACCTCAGTCAGCGGCCTGTTCGTCCCAGTCTCGCCAGGCCTTGTCGAGGTTCTCCTGGAGTGCCGGTGTCGCGTCGTCGATCGCTTCCTCGACCGTCTTGTCGCCTCCGAGGATGTACCCCCACGCGTCGTAGAACGGACCCCAGGTGCTCCCGGTGTCAGGGACGAAGATCCCGGACCTCGCGTGTGACAGCACCTCGAGGGCATCCTCTCGGCCCGGAATGCCCTGGGCCCAGTTCACCGACTTGGCCACCTTGTTGCTGATCGGCGTGGAGCCCTCGGTCTCCCAGGCGATCCGCTGGCCCTCGGTGGCCATGAACGCCAAGAACTCTTCTGCCTCCTTCTGATGCTCCGTGCTCGCCAGGATCCCAGTGTTGTTGGAGTAGACGTCGAAGTACGGCTCGACACCGACCGGCGTCGGTGGGCCAGTCACCCCGTAGTTGATCCCGGCGTGCTCGACTGCCTTCGCGATGTCGAAGTCGGCCATCGCCATCGCAATGGCGCCGCGCTCGAAGAAGTCGGCGGACTGGTCCCAGGGGTCGATCACGTTCGACGTTGGCGAACAGCCGTTCTGGAAGATGCTGGCGAGGACTTCGTAGTTGTGGATCGTTTCCGGACTGTCGATGTAACCCTCGACGGTCTTTCCGTCGGGACTCACGCTGAGCTCGCGGGGCAGGAAGTCGGTGGGCACCGCCGCTCCCCAGACGTCCTTCGACTCGTCGGTCAACTGGCAGGCGGTGTCAGCGAACTCTTCGAGTGTCATCGGCGGCCAGGCCTTGGGATACGGGATACCCGCTGCGTCGAACATGTCCTTGTTGTAGAAGACCGACCAGCCGCCTTGGGTCGAACCCAAACAGTAGAGGGTGCCTTCCCAGGTACAGCTGTAGACACCTGGCCCCTTGATGATCGCCTGGTTGAAGTTCGCGATGTCGATGTTGTACTTCTCGACCATGTCGTCCAGCGGCAGCAGTTGCCCGCGTCGCATGAGGTCGAGGTTGAAGGTGTAGACGAGGTCAGGAACGTTGCCGGCCGCGATCGCCGTCTGGAGCTTGACGTCGTAGCTCTGGTACGGGAACTGGGTTTGCTCGATCTCGATGTTTGGGTGTTCCTTTTCGAAGGTGTCGACCAGCGTGTTGCTGAACGACGTCGGGTCGGTCGACTCGTAGACCCAGTATTCGAGCGTCACCTTGCCGGAGTCCGACTCGTCGCCGCCGATGCAGGCGGCCAGTCCGAGGGTCAGTGCTGCGGCTGCGGCTGTCACGGAAGCCCGTCGAATGCGGGTCCTCACTCCGATCTCCGCCATGGCTCTCTCCTTGAGCGCTTGGGGCGGCATCACCCGTTGGGAATCCCCGAACCGGTTGAGTCTAGGAACGATATCAGGTTGAGCGACGCAGGATCCAGACTAAGCGGTGCCGTTTCCAGTCATTGGCCAGTGATCACGGCGGTTCTTGGTGATAACGTTCCCATAACCCAGGGGCTCCGAGATTGGGCCGCTGGTCGACTGCTGTCGGCGCAGGCCGGAGGGACGAGCGATGACGAACCAGGCCCCAGCGGACTACCGCACCCTCGATCTCTCGGAGTACGCCGCGGCCGGCCCGGAGGTGCTCGGCGACGCTCCCCCGATCGCCGGCGGCCTCCGCACGTTCCGCGGCATACCGTTTCAGATCGAGTCGACGGCGGACCGTCCGTCCTTCGTTCTCCTCGAGCCGGGTGCACCGCCGGTCGACATCGCCATCGGCCAGTCGGCTCAGCGGGTGGTGGTCGCACACCTTCGGCTCGCCGATCCGTCGACGCCGGCGCCTGAGCTCGGAGACATCGTGGCCGAGTACACGTTCGATGTGGAGGGTCAGGCTGCCGCGGCGGTTCCGATCCGAGAGCGGTTCGAGGTCGCCGGACCGCCCGACGGCTGGAACTGGCAGGGTCCGTTTCTGGCCGTGGTGAGTGGCACCAGCGAACCACTCGATCGGCGTCGCGGGGCATGGGGCGATGCCGGCGTACGGCAGACCGAGGCACCGTTTCGGCAGACCACCACGGAGCTCTTCCTATGGACCTGGACGAACCCCGATCCAGACTCGAAGCTGACCTCGATCCGCCTCGAGTCACGCGCTTGCCGGCTGATCATCGCTGCCATCACGCTCGGGACCGGCGACGAAGATCCGTTCGTCCGTGATGCCGCCGTCCCCGTCCGGGTGACCGCGCCCGACACGGCTGGTTCCGGGGCGAGTGGCGACTGGACGTTCGACGTCGACCGTGGTCTCGCGACGTATGCATATCCGCTGCCAGAGCATGGACTCGCCGCCTTCCTGGACGACCCGCTCAAGGGATGGGGCGAGGCAGAAGACTCGGACAGCTCGCGGGCTTATGCCAGGGTGGCGGCCGTTCCGTCGGCGACGTTGTCGGTCGGAGTCGGCGGCGAGGCCTTGGCCGATCTGTCGTGGCGGGACATCACCGCCACCGGGTCGGCCGAGCGCGACGGCGTCCGGGTCGAGCTCGTGGAGCCTGGGCGCAATTGGGTCCACGTCCGAGTCCTCGACGCGGACACCGGGAGCCCGGTGCCCTGTCGGGTGCATTTTCGGTCGCTGGACGGCGTGCCCTACCAGCCACATGGCCACCACGACCACGTCAACTCTGATCTCGGCACCTGGCACATCGACGTCGGCGGGGACGTCCGGCTCGGCCGGCTGACGTACGCATACATCGACGGGACCTGCCAGGGCTGGCTGCCGGTCGGCGACGTCGCCGTCGACGTGGCACGCGGGTTCGAGTACGAGCCGCTACGCCAGGTCGTACACATCCGGAAAGGTCAGCGGGAGCTCGAGCTGCGGTTGAAGCGCTGGACGTCGATGAACGATCGCGGCTGGTACTCCGGCGACTCGCACGTGCATTTCCTGTCGGCGCAGGGAGCGCTCACCGAACAGCAGGGCGAAGACCTGAACGTCGTGAACCTCCTGCAGAGCCAATGGGGGAGCCTGTTCACCAACACCGAGGACTTCACCGGCCGCCCGCAGGCTTCCGAGGACGGCCAGTACGTGACGTGGGTGAGTCAGGAGAACCGCCAGCACATGCTCGGACACCTGGTGCTGTGGGGATTGAAGCGTCCGGTGATGCCGTGGTGTACCGATGGGCTGATCGAGGCGGAGCACGGCGGGGCGCTCGAGGCGACGGAGAGCGACTGGGCCGACCAGTGTCATGAGCAGGGCGGCACCGTCGTGATCCCGCACTTCCCGTTGCCCAACGGCGAGCCCGCGACGTTGATCGCGAACGGTCGAGCCGACGCGGTCGAGATGATCTTCCAGCACCCGGGCTTCCACCGGGAGTACTACCGCTACTTGAACGGCGGCTATCGGCTGCCCCTCGTCGGCGGAACCGACAAGATGTCGTCCGACGTACCGGTCGGGCTCTACCGCACCTATGTCCGTCTCGGCGACGAGCCCTTCTCGTACGACGCGTGGCGGTCGGCGGTCGTCGCCGGGCGGACGTTCCTCAGTGGCGGGCCACTCCTTTCGCTCAAGGTCGACGGTGCGGACATCGGCGACACCGTTCGGCTCCGCGGACCCGGCACCGTCTCGGTCGAGGCCACTGCCGAGAGCGTGTTTCCGATCTCGACGCTCGAGATCGTTCGGAACGGTGAAGTGGTGTGCGTGACCAACGAGGACGGTGCCCGACGGCTCGAGCTGGCCGCAGAGATCGCCGTCGACGGCGACTGCTGGCTGGCCGCGCGCTGCGGGGGACCGAGCCATTTCGACGGTCCCGCGCATCGCGATGTCTGGGGTCGCGGGGTGTTCGCCCATACCTCGCCGGTGTACGTCGCGACCCAGAGCGAGGAGTATGCGTTGTTCGACGCGGCGCAGGCCCGCTACATGCTGACGCTCATCGAAGGCAGTCTCGGGTACATCCGAGACCGGTCGGCGAGGTACCCGGACTCGCACCCGGTGACGCACCACCATGGCGAGCCGGATCATCTCGGCTATCTGGAGCGTCCGTTCCTCGAGGCACAGGCAGCGATCCAGAGCCGTCTCGACCGGGACCCGGCGTAGTCCGGGTCCCGGTCGATCTCGGTCGGTTGAGCTAGTTCTCGCAGTTGGTCGCGGTCTCGACGAGAACACAGGTGTCGGTGCCGTCGCCACCGTCTCCGGTGTCGGTCCCGTCGTCGCCGTTGAGGTAGTCGTCGCCCGTGCCGCCCTGGATGGCGTCGTCACCGGTGCCCCCGTCCAGGAGGTCGTTGCCGCCGCGACCGTCGATGGTGTCGTCGCCGGCACCGCCGTAGAGCTCGTCAGGTCGGGCCGAGCCCTCCAGGATGTCGTTGAATCGGGAGCCGATGACCCGCTCGATGGAGTCGAGCATGATCTTGTCGTCGTTGTGCAGGGTGGTCACGATGTCGTCCCGGAGGTCGGCCCCGATCGACTCGGTCGAGCCGGAGTAGTCGATGACGTCAATGCCTCCGAAGTCGCCGCCGTTGAAGAAGTCGTTGCCGGGTCCGCCGACCAGGTGGTCGCCGTAGACACCGTCCTGGCGCAGCTTGTCGCCTTCGCCGAACAGCCGGTCGTGACCGAGTCCGCCATAGAGGTAGTCGTCGTACGCACCGCCCCGGAGCCGATCGTTTCCGGCGCCGCCGCGCAGGTCGTCCACTGCGCCGCCGCCGAGGATCCGGTCGTCACCGCGACCACCGAAGATGTCGTCGCCGCTGTCCGATCCGCAGATCAGGTCGTTGCCGCCGCGGCCCTTGATCGTGTCCCGACCGTGGAGACCGACGATGACGTCCCGGAAACGGGTGCCGACGATGTGGTCGCCGTGGCTGGTGCCGACGATGGTGGCGGTCCGGCCGTTGCAGGTTGGTCTGGCGGCGGCCGCCGCCTCGGTCGGCGGGCCGACGAGGGCGGCGAGCAGCAGCACCGCCCCGGTCGATCCGAGTACTTGTCGAAAGCGCATGAATCCGTTCCCTCCCGATTGATCCACAGCTACACGTCTGGGACGCCGACGCGAGCAACGTCCCATTGGTCTGCACGAGTCGGCGTCGATGAGGGAGGACCGGTTGACCCGGCCGGTCGGTTGCCTCGGCCCGCCGATTCATGCCGCGAGAGTGTCGGCCGGCCGGACGATAATGCTGAGCATGGCGTACGACGAGGCATTGGCCGATCGAGTGCGAGAGTTGGTCGGTGACGAGGCCGGCCTTACCGAGCAGCGGATGTTCGGCGGACTGGCGTTCCTCATCAACGGCAACATGGCGGTCGCGGCGAGCGGACAGGGCGGCCTGCTGGTCCGAGTGGATCCGGAGCAGGGTGACGAGTTGATCGACGGCGGCCAGGTGCGGCCGATGGAGATGCGGGGACGCGAGATGAGCGGCTGGCTGCGGGTCGACTCGACCGCCGTCAGCGCGCCCGACCAGCTCGAGACGTGGGTCGCTCGCGGCGTGACCTATGCCCGGTCGCTGCCGGCCAAGAAGTCCCGCCGCTGACGCCAGTGGCGGCGCAAAGTGCCCGGCTCACTCGCCAGGGAGCAAATCGATTGACTAGCGTTCAAGGAGGGGCGTCGGCTACCACAACCTTCGGCGTCCGCGACGACACGCCCTGGCGCGAGGAGCTGACCTGCCCGGCGGTCTGGACCCGTCAATGGGGTCGCGGCCGGGTGTTCGTCTTCACCGTCGGGCATAGGCTTGAGGATCTGGACCATCCCGACGTACGCATCCTGAGCGAGCGAGGTCTGCTGTGGGCGAGCCGCTGACCAGGATCATCCTCGACACC
>DATFRX010000540.1:0-12286 GCA_035262905.1 Nocardioidaceae bacterium | reverse complement strand
AGTTCGAGCAGATCGAGGACATGTACGCCGCGGCGAACGCCATCCTCGGCAACATCGTCAAGGTCACCCCGTCGAGCAAGGTGGTCGGTGACCTGGCCCTGCATCTGGTCGCCGTCGGCGCGACGCCGGAGCAGTTCGAGGCCGAGCCCCGCAAGTTCGACGTGCCCGACTCGGTCGTCGGCTTCCTGTTCGGCGAGCTCGGCGACCCGCCCGGCGGCTGGCTCGAGCCGTTCCGTACCAAGGCGCTCGAGGGCCGGCAGCCGAAGCGCCGGGTCCAGGACCTGGCCGAGGCGGATGTCGCCGGACTCGCTACGGACCGGCGGGCCACCCTCGACCGACTGCTCTTCCCCGGCCCGACCGCGGAGTATCTCGACGTCCGCGGTCAGTACGGCGACCTGTCAGTGCTGCCGACCCAGGCGTTCTTCTACGGCCTCGAGCCGGAGCAGGAGCAAGAGGTCGAGATCGAGGAGGGCAAGACGCTGATCCTCGGGCTCGAGGCCGTGAGCGATGCCGACGAGCGCGGCCTTCGTACGGTGATGTGCACCCTGAACGGCCAACTGCGGCCAGTGACCGCGCGGGATCAGTCGATCTCCTCGACGGCGGCGAGCGCCGAACGGGTCGAGCGCGGCAACCCGAACCAGGTCGGCGCGCCCTACGACGGCGTCGTGACCCCGGCCGTGGCGGTCGGCGACTCGGTCGCAGCTGGCGACGTCGTCGCGACGATCGAGGCGATGAAGATGGAGGCGTCGATCACCGCGCCACACGACGGCACTGTCGAGCGGCTGGTCGTCGACCAGAGCCGGCAGTGCGAGGGCGGCGACCTGGTCCTGGTGCTCTCGCCAGCGCCGGCCACAACGTGAGCGGGCAGACATCCGTAGGGGCTTCAGAGATTAGTTAGTGCATGTAAACTAATCAGGTGACGGAAACCCACTCCTCCCCAGCTTCGGCCTCATGACCGCGGGACCGCTGACCACCTCGCGCTTCGATCGGGACCACCCCAACTACCGGTGGATCGCCCTGTCCAACACGACGCTCGGCGTCTTGTTGATCACGATCAACTCGTCGATCGTGATCATCTCGCTGCCGGCGATCTTCCGCGGCATCCATCTCGATCCACTGCAGCCGCAGAACATCGGCTACCTGCTGTGGATGATCATGGGCTTCCTGGTCGTGTCCGCGGTGCTGGTCGTGAGCCTCGGACGACTCGGGGACATGTACGGCCGGGTCAAGATCTACAACGCCGGATTCACCGTCTTCGCCGCGGCATCGGTGATGCTCGCGATCGACCCGTTCAACGGCGGGTCCGGCGCCATGTGGCTGATCATCTGGCGCATCGTCCAAGGCATCGGCGGCTCGATGCTGTTCGCCAACTCGGCGGCGATCCTGACCGACGCGTTCCCCTCCTCTCAACGCGGCATGGCGCTCGGCATCAACCAGGTCTCGGCGATCGCCGGCTCGTTCCTCGGCCTGATCATCGGCGGACTGCTGGCCGAGTGGCACTGGCGCGCAGTGTTCTGGGTCAGCGTGCCGATCGGCATCATCGGCACCTGGTGGTCGTTCCACTCGCTGCGCGAGCTCGGCACCCGGCGCAAGGGCCGCCTGGACATCCCCGGCAACCTGACCTTCGCGGTGGGACTGACGGCGATCCTGGTCGCGATCACGTACGGCATTCAGCCGTACGGCGGCCACGCGATGGGCTGGACCAACCCGTGGGTGGTCGGCGGCCTGGTCGGGGGCGCGCTGCTGCTGGTCGCGTTCTGCATCATCGAGAACCGGGTCAGCGATCCGATGTTCGCGATGGACCTGTTCAAGATCCGGGCGTTCAGCGCCGGCAGCCTGGCCGGACTGCTCGCCGCGATCAGCCGCGGCGGACTGCAGTTCATGCTGATCATCTGGCTGCAAGGGATCTGGCTGCCGCTGCACGGCTACAGCTTCGAGTCGACGCCGCTGTGGGCCGGCATCTACATGCTGCCGCTGACCATCGGGTTCCTCACCGCCGGGCCGATCTCGGGCTACCTCTCCGACCGGTTCGGCGCCCGGGCCTTCTCGACCGGTGGCCCGCTGCTGATGGCAGCCTCGTTCATCGGCCTGCTGCTGATCCCGGTCAACTTCTCGTACCCGCTGTTCGCCGTACTCATCGCGCTGAACGGCATCGGCAACGGGCTCTTCTCGGCGCCGAACACCACCGCGATCATGAACAGCGTGCCGCCCCACAAGCGCGGATCCGCGTCCGGGATGATCGGCACCTTCATGAACACCGGCATGGCGCTGTCGATCGGCGTCTTCTTCTCGCTGATGATCGCCGGGCTCGCCAGCGCGCTGCCGACCACGCTGACCAATGGACTGGCGGACCGTGGTGTCCCGCAGGACGTGGCGCAGGCGGTCGGAGAGTCGCCGCCGGTCGGGTCGCTGTTCGCCGCGTTCCTCGGCAAGAACCCGATCGCGACCCTGCTCGAGCCGTTCCACGCACTTGACTCGCTGCCGAAGGCCGATGCCGATATCCTCACCGGCAATCGGTTCTTCCCCGAACTGATCTCCGAACCCTTCCACCATGGTCTCGTGATCGTCTTCCTGGCAGCAGCAGCAATGAGCATCGTGGCCAGCGTGGCATCGTCCATGCGCGGCTCGCGCTACGTCCACGACGAGCTCGCGGACAGCACCGAGCCCGAGCCGGTCAAGGCCGAGGCGGGCCGGCGATGAGCGCGACCCGGCCGGCGGTACCACCAGCGGCGTCCACGACCTCGGTCGTCGGCGACGACGCCCGGCTCTACCTCGCACTGGGGCGGATCTACCGGGCGCTTCGTCGCGACGCCGCCGGTGCGCCGGTCGGCCCGAGCGCACTCAGCGCATTGGCGTCGATCGTGGCCCAGGGACCGATCCGGCTCGGTGAGCTGGCGCAGATCGAGGGCGTCGCGAAGCCGTCGATGACCCGGATCGTCGCGGCCCTGGAGGAGACCGACGCGGTCGTTCGTACCCCCGACCCGACGGACCGCCGGGCCACCCTGGTCGAGGCGACCCGAGCCGGTCGCCGGATGATCGAGGCCGGCCGGGCCGCTCGTATGGTCGCGTTGCGCCGCCGGATGGAGCGGCTCGGCGAACCGGAGCGAGCCGCCCTCGTCGCGGCGCTCCCTGCCCTCGAGGCACTCACCGCCGACGACGCCTCGCCCCTGTAGCTCAGCGGTAGCGACGGGCGACGCTTTCCTTGTCGGACGGGCCGGGCTGCCAGGACGCGATCCAGGGGCCGGTGCCCTCGGACGGGTCGACGACGCCCGCCTCGAGCCAGGTGTACGCGTCGTCGAGCGTCTGCTTCGCGATCCGCCGGTCGACGTCGTCGGTGTTGCTCCACAGCCGGCCGAACAGCTCGTCGACCCGCAGCCGCGCCTGACGGCAGAAGGCATCGGCCAGCTCGTACGCCGCCTCGCCCTCTGCCCGTTCCGACTCGGACTCCGCATCGGCCCGCAGCATCTCCGCCCGCGAGCAGGCCGCCGCGATCGCGAACAGCTCGGCTCCGATGTCGACGATCCGGCCCAGGAACACCTGGCGGTACTCGAGCTTGGCCTGCCAGCGACTCATGCCGTAGAACGTCTGCCGGGCCAGTTTCCGCGACGAGCGTTCGACGAAGCGCAGATGCTTGGCGAGCGGCCCGAACTCGGCGTACGCATTCGGCAGGCTGCCCTTGCCGGTGACCAGCTTCGGCAGCCAGCCGGCGTAGAAGCCGCTCGCCTTGGCAGCGGCCTTCGCCTTGCGGGAAAGGTCGGCGTCCGGGTCGGCCAGATCGCCGGCCGCCTTGAGATGCGCGTCAACCGCCTCGCGCGCGATCAGCAGGTGCATGATCTCGGTCGAGCCCTCGAAGATCCGATTGATCCGAAGGTCCCGCAGCACCTGCTCGGCCGGCACCGCCCGCTCGCCACGCGCCGCCAGCGAGTCGGCCGTCTCGTAGCCCCGACCTCCGCGGATCTGGACCAGCTCGTCGGCGATCTTCCAGGCCATCTCACTCGCCCACAGCTTCGCCAGCGCGGCCTCGATCCGGATGTCCTTGCCACCGGCGTCGGCCAGCTGCGCGGAGAGGTCGAGGACTGACTCGAGACCGAAGGTCGTCGCCGCGATGAACGAGATCTTCTCGGCGACGGCCGCATGCTGGCCGACCGGACGGCCCCACTGCACCCGGGCCGCGGACCACTCCCGGGCGATCTTGAGGCACCACTTGCCCGCCGCCGTACACATCGCCGGGATCGACAGGCGGCCGGTGTTGAGCGTGGTCAGGGCGATCTTGAGTCCCTCGCCCTCGCGGCCGAGCCGGTTCTCGACCGGCACCCGTACCTGGTGGAACCGGGTGACGCCGTTCTCGAGACCCTTCAGACCCAGGAAGGCGTTGCGGTTCTCGACCGTGATGCCCGCAGAGTCGGTCTCGACGACGAACGCCGTGATGCCGCCGCGGCCGCCTTCGTGCTTCGGCACCTTGGCCATGACGACCACGAGCTCGGCGATGACGCCGTTGGTCGTCCAGAGCTTCACCCCGTCGAGGAGGTACGCCGTGCCGTCCTCTGTCAGTGTGGCGCTGCAGGCCATCCGGGCGGGGTCGGAGCCGACGTCGGGCTCGGTCAGCAGGAACGCCGTGACGGCTCCCTCGGCGCAGCGTGGCAGGAAGCGGCGCTTCTGCTCCTCGGTGCCGAACGTCTTGACCGGCTCGGGCACGCCGATCGACTGATGCGCCGACAGCAGGGCGCCGATCGTGGGATGCACCGAGCCGGCCAGCATCAGCGCCTTGCCGTAGTAGGACATCGGCAGTCCGAGCCCGCCGTACTCCTCCGGGATCTTGAGCCCGAAGCAGCCGAGGTCGGCGAAGCCCTGGACGTACTCGTCGGGCACCCGGTCCTCGCGCTCGATCCGGCCGCCGTCGAGCGACTCGCAGTAGGCCCGGAGCTTGGCCAGGAACGCCTCGCCGCGAGCGGTGTCCTCCGGCGTCGGGCGGGGATGCGGGTGGATCAGATCCAGGTCGAATCGGCCGAGATAAAGCTCCTTGGCGAAGCTCGGACGGCGCCATTCGGTCTCGCGGGCAGCCTCGGCGATCTCCCGGGCCTGCCGCTCGGTGACATCGGTGGTCATGTCGAACCTCCAGCAGGGGCTACTCCCCAGTGTTACTCGCAAGTAGCCACGGAGTGAAGCTCCCGTCCACCGGTTTTGCGCCAGTACCGACCACTGGAAGGCCTCGACGTGGTCAGCCAGGGCGCAAACCGAATCACCAGTCGGCGCGGCGTACGGTCTCGCGGAGCGCGTCCAGGTCGGGCTCGGCTCGTCGCGGATCGTCCGGCCACTGCTCGATCTGCTCGCTGGCCCAGTCCGCCCACTCGGCGACCATCCGATAGAAGTCGGTGAGGAACCGGCCGGCGATCATGTTCGTCGCCAGCCGGTCCTGGAAGTCCCCCTCCCCTGCGAGATAGGCGTGCCCAACCTCGCGGTTGTCGGCGTTGCGCTCCTCGGCCCAGGCCCGGGCGGCTGCGACGGTGGCCAGCGCTTCGTCACGAGTCCCCTGGTCGGCGAAGAAGAGCTTGAGCAGGTGCTCCGACTCGAGCTCCGGCCCCGCGCCCGGCTCGGTCAGCCACCTCGCCAGGGCGCTGCGCCCCGCGGGAGTGATGGCGTAGACGGTCCGCGGCCGCTTGCCGACCCGCTCCTGCCGCGCGTCGGCCAGGCCGTGCCCGACCAGCTTCTTCGGCTCCTCGTAGAGCTTGCTGGCCGCCCGCGGCCAGATCCGGCCCAGGCTGCGATCCATCTGGCGGGTCAGTTCGTACGTACTCCACGGCTGGATCGCGAGGAGTCCGAGGACCGCGTACGACGTGGTGGTCAGTCGACCGGCGCTTGACATTTTCCTCCCTGGGGGAGTATCCATGAATAGTCCCATAGGGAGTATAGGAGTTCTGATGACGGGGATCGAGATGCGACACGTGGATCCATCCAACGCCGAGCAGGCTCGGGCGTGGGACGGCGACGAGGGCGCCTATTGGGCTCGCCACGCCGATCTGTTCGAGGAGTCCACGAGTCGCTACGACAGACGCATGATCGATGCGGCCGAGCTGACCGCGACGTCTCGGGTGATCGACGTGGGCTGCGGCAGCGGCGACACCGCGCGGGCGGCCGCAGCAGCAGTGCCGGACGGCGCAGTGCTCGGCATCGACCTGTCGCGAGATCTGGTCGACGCGGCTCGGCAACGTGCCGAGCGAGCCGGCGTCGGCAACCTGCGATTCGAGATTGGCGACGCGCAGATCTACCCGTTCGAGCCGGCCGGGGCCGACGCCGTGATCAGCAAGACCGGAGCGATCTTCTTCGGCGATCCGGTCGCGGCGTTCGGCAATCTGGCACGAGCGCTTCGGCCGGGCGGACGGATGTCGCTCCTGGTCTGGCAGTCCGCCGCGGACAACGAGTGGTTCCTGGACATCGCGGGCGCGCTCAGCGGCGGTCGGCAGCTTCCGGCGCCACCGCCCGATGCGCCAGGACCGTTCTCGCTGGGCGATCCGGATCGGGCTCGGGCGCGGATCGGGGCCGGTGGGTTCGAGGACATCGCGTTCACCGACGTACGGGAGCCGATGGGCTTCGGCCCAGACGCGGACACGGCGTACGACTTCATCGTCGGGCTGCTCAGCTGGATGCTCGAGGGACTCGACGACGCGGGGCGCGCCCATGCCCTCGGGGAGCTGCGGTCGACCGTGGCCGCGCACGAGGGCGAGGACGGGGTGCATTTCGGCTCGGCGATGTGGCTCGTCACGGCCATACGCCGGTAGGCCTTCGGGCACGCGGTCCACAAGCGCCGCCCTTGAATGTCAAGATGAGGGCATGAGCGCCACCATCCTGGACACCGTCGGCCGCGAGCAACTCGAGGAGGCACGGCGGTCGTCCAACGGCCGCTCCTCGAAGACCCTGCATCACGGGCATCGACTGCACCAGACCCTCCTGGCGCTGACCGCCGGCACTCGCCTCGCCGAGCATCAGAGTCCCGGCGACGCGACCGTGCAGTGCATCCAGGGACAGATCGTCCTGAACGCGGGGGTCGAGAGCGTGACCGTCCCGGCCGGCGCGATGGTGCACGTACCGGCCCGACGGCACGATCTGGTCGCCGAGGAGGACTCGCTCGTCGTGCTGACCGTCGCGCGCTAGGAGCCCGTCGCACCACGAGTGACCGATCGGCGCGCCACGAGTGGCTGATCAGCGCGCCACCAGTGACCGATCATCGAGGGGGAACGGTCCGGTGCCGACGCTGATCAGGCGCTGGGTGGCGCGGGTAAGCACGACGTAGAGGGTGCGCCAGCCCGCGTCGGACTCGGTCACGATCTCAGTCGGCTCGACCACGATGACGCCGTCGAACTCCAGGCCCTTGCTGGCCAGGCCGTCGAGCACGCTGAGCCGATCGGAGTACGGCTCGGCGTCGAGCCACTCGGCCACGACCGTACGCCGCTCGGCCGGTGTGACGACGGCGATCGTGCCCTCGACCGCGGCGGCCAGATCGCGTACCGCCATCACGACCGACTCCCGCAACGCCGACGGGTCGACCTCGCGATGCTCCGGGTCGATCCCGGTCTGGCGCACCGCCTGCGGCAGGTCCGGCGCCTCGACCGCGACCCGCGCCACCCGCGCGGCGAGCTCGAACACCTCCGCGGAGTTGCGGTAGTTGGTCGACAGCCGGAATGCGTGCTCGGGCTTGTCGCGGAGCGCCTCGGCCCGAGCCCGCTCGGCCTCGGCCGGGCGCGGCCAGGCCGACTGCGCCGGGTCGCCGACCACCGTCCAGCTCGCATAGCGGCCGCGCCGCCCGAGCATCCGCCACTGCATCGGCGACAGGTCCTGCGCCTCGTCGACGAGCAGATGCGCGTATGCGTCGTCCTCGGTGCGTCGGGTCGTTCGCAGCGCGTCGTCGCGCTCGAAGCTCATCAGCTGCTTCGGTTGATCCGCGTCCTCACTCGACGTCGCCTCCTCGGGCACATCGCCGAGCAGATAGCGCAGCTCATCGATCAGGGGTACGTCCTCGATCGACGGGTCGTCCGGCGCCGGCCACGACTCAGCGAGCAGCTTGAGCTCCGCCGGCTCCAGCAACCCCTCTGCGAACCGGCGCAGGCGTTGCTCGTCATGCAGCCAGGTCCACACCTCGACAGCGTCGAGCGTCGGCCACCAGGCGGCGACGAACTCCTCGAACTCGCGCGAGCCCGTCAGCCGGCGTACGAAGTCGTCGCGACCGTCCTCGAGCCCGCGACCGCCGGTCACCTGGGGCCACAGGGCGTCGATCAACGCGTGCTCGGCCTTGGTCCGGCTCCGATTGAGACGGTTGCCACTCAGCACCTGCCGCCGGAGTCTCCGCAGGGCTCGCTCATCCAGCCGGAGCACGTTGTCGCGATAGAACCAGCGGAACTGCGACGGCGCATCCGGCGGCGCGGACCGGGCGACCCGGCTCAACAGGCTCCGCATCCGACCGGAACCCTTGATCGCCGCCACCGCCGGCGGATCGTGCCGGGTCGCTGAGATGCCGTCCACGACCTCACCGAGCGACCGCAACGTCACACTCGTCTCGCCGAGGCTCGGCAGCACGCGCTCGATGTAGCGCATGAAGACTCCCGACGGACCGACCACGAGCACCCCGCCGGACTCGAAGCGGCGCCGGTCGACATAGAGCAGGTAGGCCGCCCGATGCAGCGCGACGACCGTCTTGCCGGTGCCGGGACCGCCGCTGATCGAGGTGACGCCGCGACTCGGTGCGCGGATCGCCTCGTCCTGCTCCTTCTGGATGGTCGCGACCACCGAGTGCATGTGGGCGTCGCGAGCCCGGCTGATCTGGGCCAGCAGCGCTCCCTCGCCGACGACGACCAGGTCGTCCGACGCCGCGGCGGCATCGAGCAGCTCGTCCTCGATCGTTTCAACGGTCTGGCCCCGGCAGGTCAGCACCCGCCGGCGTACGACACCGTCCGGCTCCTGCGGAGTCGCCTGATAGAAGACACTCGCGGCCGGCGCCCGCCAGTCGATCAGCAGCACCTCGCGCTCGGCGTCACGCAGCCCGATCCGGCCGATGTAGCGGGTGTCGCCCTCGACCCGGTCGAGCCGCCCGAAGACCAGTCCCTCGTGTGCGGCGTCGAGCGTGGCGATCCGCCTGGCGGCCTGGTAGACCATGGCGTCACGCTCGACCAGTCCGCCCTCGTGACCGAGTCGACCCCGCCCGTGACCCTCGACGGCCAGCGCCTTGGCCTCCTCGGCAGACTCGTCGAGACGCCGATAGACCACGTCCACGAAGGCCTGCTCACCGGCGATCTCCGCTTCGACGACAGAGTCGGTGGGAGTCGGCCGGGCGTCGCTGTCAGACACCGTTCTCCTTCGGCCATGCTGCGGGCACGAAAGATCCAGTTTACCGAGGTGAGCGGGGTCGCGTGCCGAGCTCACGACCGCCGACCGACTCGGTCAACTGGGCTTGCGTTTCTCCAGGAAGGCACTCATCGCCTCGATCGCCTCGTCGGACCCGAACAGCCGGGCCGACTGACGCACTACGTGCTCGCCATACTCATCGATGTTGCGGACCAGCGGCTGGTTCAACAGCGCCTTGGTCTCCCGAAGGCCCTGCGAACTGGCCATCCGCCAGGATCCGATGACGGCGTCGACGGCCGGGTCGAGCTCGTCGGGCGCAACCGCCTTGGTGATCAGGCCGATACGTTCCGCTTCGTGGGCGTCGAACGTGTCGCCGGTGAGGAAGTAGCGCGCGGCAGCTCGCTCGGTGAGCCGCGGCAGTACGGTCAGCGAGATCACTGCCGGCGCCAGGCCGAGCCGTACCTCGGTGAAGGCGTAGTTGACCGTGTCGGCGCTGATCGCGACGTCGCAGGCGGTGACGATGCCGAGTCCCCCGGCGCGCACCGGCCCATGGATGCGCGCGACCACCGGCTTGTCCAGCGCCGCGATCTTTCGTTGCAGGGCGACCAGCCGTCGGGTGCCCTTCTCCATGCTGCCGCTGGCGGCCTCGACCATGTCGGCGCCAGAGCAGAACGCCGGCCCGTCGGCACGGAGGACGATGGCCCGAACAGAGTCGTCGAGGTTCGCAGTGTCGAGGTGGATCATCAGCTGACGCTGCAGGGCCCGGCTGATCGCGTTGCGATTGTGCTGACTGTCCAGGGTGATGGTGGCGATCGCAACGCCGTCGGCATCCGGCGCGATGTCCAGATGCACGATCTCGGGCGGCTGATCGTTCATAGGCGCATTCTTCTCGCAGTCGGGGTCTTGGGCTGCAAGGGACCAGCTTGGCACGCCTCGACCGGCCCTGGGCAGCCGGAGGGTATGTTGCGCGACAAAGTCCAGAATCATCCCTCGACGCGCCGGGTGATCCGGGTCGATTTGGCGCCGACCCGACGCTGGGCCCGACGAGTGTTGGTGCGATGTCGCACCGACTTTCGCTACGAGCCGAACTCTCATGCCGACTTTCGGTCTATCGACGGGAACACTGCCCGGCGGACATGGGGTTCACTTAGACCGTGACGACACCGGCGACGCACGATGAGCGCGCTCGCACTGCCAGTTCGTGCGGCCAGAATCCGGTGTGTCAGACGCCGGTCGAGCTCGACTCTGCGCGAGGCCGCTGGCTGCTCGCCGCCGCCGTACTCGGGACCGGCATGGCCTTCCTCGACGGCACGGTCGTCAATGTCGCCCTCCGCGAGATCGGCACCGACCTCAACGCGTCGATCGCCGACCTGCAGTGGGTCCTCAACTCCTATCTGCTGGCCCTGGCGTCATTGATCCTGGTCGGCGGGTCGCTCGGCGATCGACTGGGACGACGCCGGATCTTCGTCATCGGTGTCATCTGGTTCGCCGTCGCGAGTGCCGCCTGTGCGCTGGCGACCAACCCCGAGATGCTGATCATCGGACGAGCCATTCAAGGCATCGGCGCCGCCCTGCTGACGCCCGGCAGCCTGGCGATGATGCAGGGCTCGTACCGGCAGGAGGACCGGGCCCGGGCGATCGGATTGTGGTCCGGCATGGCCGGCGTCTCGACCCTGCTCGGACCGTTCGTCGGCGGTGGGCTCGTCCAGACCGTCGGGTGGCAGTACGTCTTCTGGATCAATGTCCCGATCGCGGTCGCCATCGTCGCCATCGCCCTGCGGCATGTGCCCGAGAGCCGAGACCCAGAGGCAGCCAGGCACTTCGATCTGCTCGGAGCGGCCCTCGGCGCGATCGGCCTCGGCGCGATCACCTTCGCCCTGATCGAAGCCGGCTCGCAGCCGACGTCGACGATCACGATCGCAGCAGTGATCGGGGTCGCCTCGCTGATCGCGTTCGTGCTCAGTCAGCGCCGGCCCAATCCGATGGTGCCGCCGAAGCTGTTCGAGTCCCGGGTGTTCAACTCCAGCAACCTGCTGACCCTGGTCGTCTACGGAGCGCTCGGCGCGCTGAGTTTCCTGCTCGTGTTGCAGTTGCAGGTGGTCAGCGGCTACAGCCCGCTCGAGGCCGGACTGGCGACGCTGCCGATCACCGTGTTCATGCTGCTGTTGTCCGGTCGATCGGCCGCGCTGGCCGCCAAGATCGGCCCGCGGATCCAGATGACAGTCGGCCCGTTCGTCTGCGCCGTCGGCGCCGTGCTCCTGATGGGCGTGGGCGCGGACGCGTCGTACTGGATCAACGTCCTGCCCGGGATGGCGCTGTTCGCCTTCGGACTCACCTGCCTGGTGGCGCCGCTGACCGCGACCGTGCTGGCCGCCGCGCCGAACCGCTGGGCGGGCATCGCCAGCGGGGTCAACAACGCGGTGGCCCGAGCCGGCAGCCTGCTGGCGGTGGCCGCGCTGCCGTACGCCGTCGGCCTCACCGGCGACGACTACGACAACCCCGTGGCCTTCAACGACGGCTACCAGATGGCCATGGCGGTGTGCGCCGTGCTGCTGGCGATGGGTGGCGTGTTCGGCTGGATCGGACTCCGCGGCTCGGCCAAGGAGCTGGCCGCCCAGCCGGCCTGAGTCGGCTCACCCGGTCTTGCGGCGGAACTCCTTACGCTGCACGTCGGCGGCGGCCGGTCCGGTGCCGTCGCGGTGCCCGGGTTCGGACTCCGGCGTCTCGTGCGGCGACCCCTTCTTGCGCTGCAGCGCCTCCCGGAACTTGCGGTGCAGGTCGTCGTCTGACGATTTCGGCTTCGCTTTCTTCTTCGTCATCATGACCTCGCCACGGTGGTGAGCTGGACTGTCCACTTAAGCAAGTCCGGCGGCGCGACACCAGCCCTCGTCACATCAACCCAGGTGAGCCTTCTCGCGCTGCCGTCGGGCGTACGCCGCCACCTTGGCGCGAT
>DATFRX010000539.1:0-10467 GCA_035262905.1 Nocardioidaceae bacterium | reverse complement strand
TTGGCCGGCTCGTACCCGAAGTCGCCGGAGGACACCGTCATGGGCACCCCGTCGACGTCGTAGTGCTTGGCCAGCCTCTTGATCCCGGTGAACTCGTACGCACCATAGGAGTTGTTCACCACGTCGGCGTGGGCCGCAGCGGTGTCGACCGCCTTCAGCATCGACCCGAAGTACGGGCCATTCGCCTCGACGAGCACCAGACGGCATCGCGGACACGACGCGGAGATCATCTGCAGGTCCAGCGCGGCCTCCAGCGCCCAGCCGTGGTCCTTGCGGGGGTAGTCCCCTTCCACGCCCTTCTGGTTCAGCTTGGTGAAGCACCCGCTGGCCACCGTGCACGCGGGTAGCCCGAACTGCTGGCGATAGACGTTGACGTCCTTCGCCGCGGTCGGGTAGTCACCCGCGACCACCACCGCGACGGTCTGGCCCGCTCCCCCGGTCGGCGGCAGGTCGTAGGCGTCGCGGAGCTCCGCAGCGCCGTAGCCGGCCGGATCCGCCCGTGCGGTCAGCGCCGCGGATCCGGAGGCGCCCACCAGCGCGAGACACCGGAACTGCTGATCGGTGATGGCGCCGCAGGCCCGACGCGCTCCGTCGAGGGACGGGGCGGCCTCGGCCGGGGCGATCGCCGGGGCGGCGTCGGTCGCGGCGCCGCGGCGGCCGGCCCGGACCTGCCAGGCCCGCTTGATCGTTTGGGTGACGGCGTTGCCGGCCCGGTCCTTCGCATGGATCTGCAGGGACCCGTAGCGCGGCTCGCCCGACGGTCGCGGGTTGTCCAGCCGCACGCGGAACACGTCGGAGCCGCGCCGGACCACCTTGGCCCGCTTCCAGGTCTTGCCGCCGTTGTAGGACACCTTCACAGTCGGCTTGACCACGCTGACGTGCTTGTCACCCAGCCGTGGGATCGCGAGCCGGAAGCTCGTACGTCCGGCCGGTAGCCGATTCATCAGGTCCACCGGCAGGTCGTACCGCGGCATCAGGAGTGGCAGCGGCCGTCGCCCGGACCCGGAGTCGAACCCCCACGTCGCCTTGCTGCGCGCCGACAGCCGGTAGAACTCCGGCATCTTGAATCGCTGCTCGAACGTGTAGCGCTGCTGACGAGCCGGCAGCTCGACCTTCGCACCCGGGAAGCGGCCGTGCGCGAGGACATCGTCGCCGTGCCGCAGTACCCACGGGTTGGGCCCCCAGAGGTACCCCCGGTGGTCCGGATAGGCGTCGGTCAGCGGCGCCACGTCGAGCCGGACGACGTCACCGATCCGACAGGCCGGACAGCGCTGGCCGACCCGCCTCGGCGACACCGCGACTCCGGCGCCCGGTCCCAGCGGCCCACGCAGCCAGGTCTCGGCCCGCCGCTCGCCGGGCCGGTAGTGCCGAAGACCGCCGTCGATCTCCACGGCCGAGAAGTCGTTCCGACTGAAGCGCAGCATCATCGCGAAGGGGCTCCACGCCACTCGCCCGCCGCCGAGATACAGCTCATGGCGCTTCAGCGGCGTTCGGGTCGGCCATACCGAGGCGAAGTCGCCGTCCTGCCCCGGCATGAAGGCGAACGTGCCGAAGCCGAGCAGGCCACGGTGAGACCGACCGTCGGAGTAGTAGCGGGCGGTGACATCGGCGAAGTCCGACCTGGGATGCCGGACGGCCATGTCCTTCGGAACGCCGCGCTGCCAGTCGTAGGTCTCCACCGGCGTGGCCGGACGCTTGCCATGAGGGATCCGCAGCGAGGCCCGCAGACCACTGCGGAGGTCGCCCACCGTCGGCGGCTTGGTCGGCTGGACGAGGAAGTTGGTGCCTGCGAAGTACGAGAAGCCGATCGAGAAGCTGCCACGCTCCTCGGCGCTCCGGATGTAGTTGAACGTCGCCTCGATCGGCTTCGCCCCCCGCACCTTGGGGAACACGACCTGGGTGGTCGCCTTGCGGGCGGTCACCGAGACCGTGGCGTCGTCGCTGACCGGGAACTGCTGTACCGCGGCGAGCGACCACGATCGCCGGTCGAACACGTCGGCGATCACCGCGTAGTTGCCGGCCGGAACACTGAGCTTGGTCCGGCCGCCGACGGCGCAGAAGTCCAGGAAGCTGAACAAGGCGGCGTCGTCGACGTTCATGACGATCACGGAGGAGCAGTTGGCCGGCTGACCCCGACGGTTGGTGACCTGCACGGTCAGGGTATGGAGCTCGTAGCGGGCGGCGGCCGACTCCGCGGCGCTGGCGTCGCGACCCGGCAGGGCGACGCTGGCGACGCCGCGCCACGACCCGGTCGGCTCACCGGCCGAGTCGTAGGAGCCACGGGCGACCGCACGGTCCGAGCCGGTCGTACGCGCCGTCGAGCTGACGTCCACGCCGGGCACGTCGTGCGCTCGGATCCCGGGGCCGAAGGTCACGCGGACCGGTACCCGGCCGTCGGCAGAGGTCAGCCGAGCGAGCCGGCTGACGTTGAACATCGACGCGTCCAGGCGGCTGGCGTCGGATGCCGAAAGGCCGCTGGGGCGCACGTAGAGGTCGCCGCCCAGGATCACGGTCTGGATCGGCTGGCCGGCGTGCGGCGAGCCGGGCAGCAGGGCTGCCACGGTGCGCCCGTCGGCGAGGGTGGAGACGGCCACCCGGTCCCCTGTGATCAGCGTGACGATCTGACGGCTGGTGCGGTCGGCGGCCGCACCGGCTTGCGGTGCGCCACGACTCGAGCCGGCTCCGGCCGAAGGCGCATTCAGAAGCCCGAACGTCACTGCCACGACGGCGAGGACGATCCCCCATCGATGTCCCCGTACGCCTGCCAAACTCCACGATCGATCCATGGCAACCCTCCCGGCGCACGGGAAGGCTCCCCCGAGAGAGGCTGCCGTCGCGCCACTCGAAAACAGCGTTCAGTGGCAACGACGGATAGCCGCCGGGAGAGGTTGATTCAGCTTCGGGATCGTGACCTCATCGTGACCAACGGCCACAAATCAGCCGGCCCGGCCGAAGGTCTGGCGGTAGTGCTGCGGCGAGGTGCCCCGGATCTGGGCGAAGTGATGTCGCAGCGCTGCGGCGTTGCCGAAGCCGACCTGGATCGCGATCTGCTCCACGGTCAGGTCGGTCTGCTCGAGCAACTCCTCGGCGCGCTGGACCCGCTGCTGGACGATCCACTGGTGCGGCGTGGTCCCGGTCTCGTCGCGGAACCGGCGGGCGAAGGTACGCGGCGACATGTGGACCCGCTCGGCCAGCTCCTGCACCGCGTGGCGCTCGTCGAGGTGCTCGGTGATCCAGGCCAGCAGCGGCGACAGCGTGTCGGCGGACGACTCAGGGACCGGCGTCCGCACGTACTGGGCCTGGCCGCCGTCGCGCTGGGGCGGCACGACCATCCGGCGGGCCGCCATGTTGGCCGCCTTGGCGCCCCACTCCTTGCGCATGATGTGGAGGCAGGCGTCGAGCCCAGCCGCGGAGCCGGCGCTGGTGATGATCGGGTCGGAGTCGACGTAGAGCACGTCCGGGTCGACCTTGGCGAGCGGGAATCGCGCGGCGAGCTCGTCGGCGTACATCCAGTGCGTCGTGCACGGCCGGCCGTCGAGGAGTCCGGCAGCGCCCAGCGTGAAGGCGCCCGCGCAGACCGACATGATCCGTGCGCCGCGCTCGTGGGCCCGCTGCAGGGCGTCCACGACCGGGAGCGGCACCGGCCGGTCGCGGGGCATCGCCGGCACCGCGACCAGGTCGGCCTGGTCGACCCGGTCCAGACCGTGGTGGACGTCGAGATCAAAGCCCATCGAGGTACGGACCCGCCCCGGCCGCTCGGCGGTCACCGCGAACTCGGTGTAAGGCACGCCCTGAGGGCGCCGGTCGATCCCCCAGGCCTCGCACAGTACGCCCAGCTCAAAAGGTGCGACTCCGTCGAAAACCACTGCGGCGACGTTGCTCAACATGGGCCCTCCAGGGTCCGACTCAGGCTTGGCAGGATATCGACTATACATGGCATCCCTGCCACTGGTGGCAGGATATCATCTCGACGAGAATATCTGCCATGAGCATTTACATCGCCCTCACCCTCCTCATCCTGGGCATCGCGGTGGTCGTCGCCGTGGTCGCGGAGCTGAAGCACGCGATCAGTGGCGATGGCTATGGCTACCGGCCGACACCGCGAGGCCTCGACGACAACGAGACCCGTTCGCAGACCCTCAACCGCCTCGCGCACTAGAGCCGGTCCCTGACACTCGAAAGCCCCGCTCCCTGGCCACTGCCAAGGGACGCGGGGCTTTCGCCTGTGCGGAGGGCGGTTGTCGTCAGCCGCCCTGGCCGGTGAGCTTCTCGCGAAGCGCCTGGAGGGCCTCGTCGGACGCCAGGGCGCCCTCGACCTCCGGGCCCGGAGTCGCGGCCGGCGCCGAGGAGGTGTACTCCTCCTCGTCGTCGCCCGACTCGGACTTCTTGTCGGCCTGCTGGGCGTCGGCGACCTGCTTCTTGTGCGCCTCCCAGCGAGCGTGCGCCTCGGCGTACTGCTCCTCCCAGGTCGCCCGCTGCTCGTCGTACCCCTCCATCCACTCGCCGGTGTCGGGATCGAAGCCCTCGGGGTAGACGTAGTTGCCCTGGTCGTCGTAGCTGGTCGTCATGCCGTAGAGGGTCGGGTCGAACTCCTCGTCGGAAGCCATCGCCGACTCGTTGGCCTGCTTCAGCGACAGCGAGATCCGACGCCGCTCAAGGTCGATGTCGATGATCTTGACCATGACGTCGTCGCCGACCTGGACGACCTGCTCCGGAATCTCCACGTGGCGCTCAGCCAGCTCGGAGATGTGAACCAGGCCCTCGATGCCCTCCTCGACCCGGACGAACGCGCCGAACGGCACCAGCTTGGTGACCTTGCCGGGCACGATCTGACCGATCTGGTGAGTACGGGCGAAGTGCTGCCACGGGTCTTCCTGGGTCGCCTTGAGCGACAGCGACACGCGCTCGCGCTCCATGTCGACGTCGAGGACCTCCACGGTGACCTCGTCGCCGACCTGCACGACCTCGCTCGGGTGGTCGATGTGCTTCCAGGACAGCTCGGACACGTGCACCAGACCGTCGACTCCGCCGAGGTCGACGAAGGCACCGAAGTTGACGATGCTCGACACGACGCCCTTGCGGATCTGGCCCTTGGCCAACTGGGTGAGGAAGTTCTGGCGTACCTCGGACTGGGTCTGCTCGAGCCAGGCCCGGCGGGACAGGACCACGTTGTTGCGGTTCTTGTCCAGCTCGATGATCTTGGCCTCGATCTCGCGGCCGACGTAGGGCTGCAGGTCGCGGACCCGGCGCATCTCGACCAGCGACGCGGGCAAGAAGCCCCGCAGGCCGATGTCGAGGATCAGGCCGCCCTTGACGACCTCGATCACGGTGCCGGTGACGACGCCGTCCTCTTCCTTGAGCTGCTCGATCGTGCCCCACGCCCGCTCGTACTGCGCGCGCTTCTTGGACAGGATCAGCCGGCCTTCCTTGTCCTCCTTCTGCAGGACAAGGGCCTCGACCTTGTCACCGACCGCCACGACCTCGTGGGGGTCGACATCGTGCTTGATCGACAGCTCGCGAGAGGGGATGACCCCTTCGGTCTTGTAGCCGATGTCGAGCAGGACCTCGTCTCGATCGACCTTGACGATCGTGCCTTCCACGATGTCGCCGTCATTGAAGTACTTGATGGTCTCGTCGACGGCGGCGAGGAATGCGTCCTCCGTGCCGATGTCGTTTACCGCTACCTGCGGCGTCTCCTTCTCGGGAGGTGCGTCGATACTGCTCGTCATGTGGCGATGGGCTCCGATGGGCAAGGTGATTGTCGTTGGGCGCGCAACAAGCCGCCGATCGCGATCTGCCGAGGGGCCGGGTAGAGCCGCCGGGGCGACCGTCCAGAGTTTCGACATGGCGCGAGCACGAACCCGCTAGGTCCGGGGGTCGTACAGGCTCATAGCGCACTTGCCAGCGTACGGGGGTGCGCCCCAACGGGTCAACGCGGGGCTACCGAACGTCAGGTGCGAGGAATGCCCGAAGCGCCCCGATGTAGAGCGCCACGTCGACCGCGGCCATCAGCTCTCGCGCGGAATGCATGGCCACCTGGGGGGCGCCGACGTCGACCGTCGTGATGCCGACCCGGCCGGCGGTGATCGGTCCGACGGTCGATCCGCACGGCAGGTCGGCCCGGCTCATGAAGCGCTGCCACGGCACTTCCGCCTGGTCACAGGCGGCGGCGAAGGCGGCCGCGCCGGTCGCGTCGGTGGCATAGCGCAGTTGGTAGTGCACCTTGAGCACCGGGCCGCCGCCGGCCTGGATCTGGTGGTCCGGCTCGTGCCGCTCGGGATAGTTGGGATGCGTGGCGTGGGCCATGTCGCCGGAGGCGCACAGCGAGCCGGCCAGGGCGCGGAGGAAGTCCTGCCGATCGCCGCCCGCGGCCAGCCCGATCCGCTCCAGGGTCGACCCGAGCAGGTCGCTGAAGGCGCCGCGCTCCGACATGCTGCCGACCTCCTCGTGGTCGAACAGCACCAGGACCGGCACGATGTCGGTCGTGTCGTCGAGCGCCGCGAGCAGTGCCTGGGTGCCCGCGTAGCAGGTGCCCTGGTTGTCCAGGCGCGGCGCGCTGAGCAGGTCGCCGTCCCGCCCGACCAGGCGGCTCGGTGTCACGTCGTGGGCCATCAGCTCCCAGCCGAGTACGTCGCGGGGGCCCACGTCGAGGTGACCGGCGACGTACTCGGTGAAGTCAGCCGGCGACGTCCCGATCCCCCAGACCGCGTCGAGATGCTTCTGTGGGTTCAGCTCCAGGCCCTTGCGGTCTTCAGCGAGGTGGATCGCCAGCTGCGGGACCCGCAGGATCGGGTCGTCGATCCGCAGCAGTCGCTCCTCGATCCGGCCGCCGGCGCGCACGCTGACCCGGCCGGACAGTCCCAGGTCGCGGTCGAGCCAGGAGTTGAGCAGCGGCCCGCCGTACGGCTCGAGCGCGACGACCTCCCAGCCGGCGCGGGACCGGTTCGGATGCTGCTTCACACGGAGGTTTGGGCTGTCGGTGTGACCGCCGACCAGCCGGAACGGGGTCGTCGGCCCGGACGCGGCCTCGGTCGACCAGGCGACCAGCGAGCCGCCGCGTACGACGAAGTAGCGACCCGGATCGGCCGGCCACGCCGCCGTCTCCTCGAGGCGCCGGAACCCCTCCGCCTCCAGGGCCTGGGCGACGGTGGCGACGACATGGAACGGCGACGGCGACGCGTCCACGAACGCGCACTGTCCTTCGGCGTGGGTGCGATGCTGCTCGGCGAATCGGACCGGGGCGGTCGACGACGCGATCATGGCCGCGATGCTAGCGGGGCGCACCGACCGGTCTGGCGCGGCTACAGCCGGGCGTTGAGGTCGCCGGTACGCGCGATGACCTGGAGCAGCAGGTCGGCCCGCTCCACGATCGGATTGCGGACGCCGCGGCCGGCCAGGTCGATCAGCGCCCACAGGTCACTGGCGTGGGCGAGCGTGAGCGGGTCGGGGGCGAGGCCGGGCGTACGGGCCACGAAGTGCTCGAGGATCTCCCGGGCCCACGGCGTACCCCGGTCGAACCGCAGCAGGTTGCCGAGATCCGCGTACGGCGACCCGGCGTGGGCGAACTCCCAGTCGAGCAGCGCGGTCACCTCGCCGGAAGTCGGGTCGACCAGGATGTTCTTGGGGTTGAAGTCGCTGTGCACCAGACAGGTCCGGTGCACGGTGTCGAGCAGGCCGTCGGCGGCGGCGCACATGTCGCGCAGCACCCGGATCAGACCGGGATCCCAGGCGTCGAACGCGCCACCGGTGCCGACATGGCGATCCAGCCACGGCACCAGCCCGTCGGCCGGGGCGGCGTCGTGGCTGAGCCGCAGGTCCGCGTCGACGAACATGGCCGGCCGCATGAACGGGATGCCGGACAGCGTGGTCAGGACGCCGGCGACTGAGCGGGCCAGCCGGGTGCCGAGCTCGGGATACGCCCGCGGCAGCACGGTGTCCAGCCGCTCCCCCGGCGAGTACGAGATGAGCAGGTGCGCCGGTGAGCTCGGGACGGCCGGGTCTGGACGCCGCAGGTCGAGCACCCGCGGCACCGGGATCAGGCCCCGGACCAGGTGCAGCAACGCGGCGTCGATGGCGGCCCGCTCCGGATGCTTGCCGTAGACCCGGAGCACCGCCGGCTCACCCGGCCGCTCGACGAGGAAAGTCTCCCCGCTGTAGCCACCGGCCAGTGGGCGAACCGAGAACGCTCCGTCGATCGCCGACGTCAGGTCAGCACGGCTCATGATGGCCACATTGCACGAGAGGCCCCGAAGCGTCCGATATCCGTCAAGCGGTGACCATCGGTTCCTGGTGGTCCCGGTCGTCGTCGTCCACCTGCTGATCCCGCTTCCGGGCGCCACGGACGACGAAGAACACGCCCAGTGCGAGCAGCACGATGCCGACGATCCCGCCGTACATCGGGAGCCAGACCCGAAGCAGCTTGAGCTGGAACGCCTCGTCCTGCCACTCGTTGACGTTAAACGACACCGTGTCGTCGGTGTACTTGAGGGTGACGTCGGTGATGGTCGCCTTCTCCACACCCTTCACGTCGAGCGTGCTGAGCTGGTCCTCCTGGGCGTCGATGATCGCGCCGGTCTCGGGCTCCGCCCAGATGGTGCGGGTGTTGGAGTAGATCCGGTCCGCCTGGACCGTCGGCTGGTTCGGCTCTCCGACCAGGTAGCCCGGCACCTCGAGGTGCTGCTTCCCGGTCGTCTCCATGTCGACGTCGGTCGGCGGGATCTCCTGCACGAACTTGTAGACCGTCAGGCCCTGGATCTCCCGCTCACCCTCGAAGACGATCGGCGTCGCCGTCTTCAGCGTGGTGTCCCAGAAGGTGTACTCCTTCTTCTGGATGTCGAACGGGAACTTGAGATACAGGCCCTTGAACGTGAGCTTCGTCTTCTTCCCGCTGAACTGGGTCCAGGTGTCGCAGCAGTCGACCTGCTCGGCGGTGTTCCGGTCGAAGGCGATCCGGTCGAGGGTGGCGTTCAGCGGAGGCCCGTCGGTGGCCTTGTTGTAGCCGGGGACGTCGGTGTAGGACAGCGTCTTGTACACCGCGATCTTCTGGCCCTGCTCCTCGCTGGCCTGTTCGCTGTCGTCGACCTGCCCCACGACCTTGCGGACCGACTCGAGCTCTCCACCGGTCACGATCTGCGGCGGGCTCTGGTGCAGGTTCAGGTACGTGGCGTTGTCACCGCGGGCGACGGCCGGAGTGTCGGTCGTGTCGCGGTCGATCACCGCGAGGGCGAGCCGCGGGTAGGCGTACCACTTGGAGAACGCAGCACCAACAAGGAACAACATGCCAATGGCAAGGCATATCAAACCGGTCTTCTTGCCCACGTGTGCTCCCTCAATGACCGCGCGAGACGAGCGGACACTACCAGTCAGTAGGTCCGTTGGGTAGCTTCGCGCCGAGCGGTCGAGCCCACGTCGTTCGGGAGCGGTGTGACGAGCGCCTTCGAGGACGAGGGCTGCGCGCCCGTCCCGATCAGCTGACGACGTCGAAGCCGGCCGAGCGACCGAGCTTCCGCAACGAGATCTCCCCGGGTTTGCCGTCCGCGTCCGAGCCGGTGAATCCGAGCCGACGCTGCCACTTCGCGTAGGCCTTGGTAGCGGCGTCACCCCATGCCTCGGCGTTCTCGCCGTCGAGATCCATCCCGAACTCGTTGCCGACCATCTTGCGCAGGGCGAACTTGACCCGGTTGTTGTCCTTGCTGGGTTTGCCGCTGTCCAGCGCGCCGAGCCGCACCCGGTCCCAGCCCTTCGCCGGCCGTACGGGGGCGTTGACGCGGATGACCTTGACACCGTTGACGTCCTCGGTCCAGCCGCGGGCGTTCTGACCCCATCCCTTGGTGATGTCGTTGATCTTGGCCCGGTTGATCTTGCCGTCCCGGACGAAGTCGTTCGTCAGGCACCAGCCGTCGCCGAGCGACAGGACGACGTGGCCGTTGCCTTCGGAGCCGCCGGTCCAGAAGTACGGCACACCGCGGGGCACCTGGTCGCCGTCCTCGACGCGGTGCTTGAACTCGGCAGCCTCCCACGCGGCCGCGGCCGAGCCGTCCCGGGCAGCGATGTGGTAGCAGGAGCGGACGAACACCAGGCAGGCCGCATGCCAGTTCTCCGTGGGATGGTCGATCTGCTTGACCCCCCACCGAATGGCGTCGTCCCGATCAGGTCCGGTGCGATGCGTCATTGCGGAGCCTCCGGGTCCTGCGGGCCGTCAACGTAGTGCCCCTCCGGCACCTTGTCCTCGTCAAGCCCCTTCGTCTCGGGGAGCTCCTGGAACTCCTCGTACGCCGGCTCGGCGAGCTCGTTCTCCTCAGGTGTCGCCATGGTTCAGGGGTAGTCGGGCGACGCGGTCCGGCAACAGTCCCCAAAGGTCCCGGGGGGTCGGCTAAGGTCCCGATCCGTACGCGGCGACCGACGAGGTCAGCGGTTCAGCTCGTACAGAGTCACGGTCTCGCCGTCGACGCCCAGCGCCTGCCCGTC
>DATFRX010000538.1:0-2548 GCA_035262905.1 Nocardioidaceae bacterium | reverse complement strand
GTCGAGCACCGCCTCGATGGCGGTATGCATGTCGTACGGCTGGTTCGGCGAGTCCGGCACGAGCGCATCGAGCGCCCGGTCGGTGTCGGTGAACTCGTCGATCGCCGGCGCGTCGTAGGTCGGCGGCTCGTCGAGGTTGTTCGGCGGCAGGTACGACAGCAGGGCCTTGACGTAGTCGAGCGCGTCCTCCTCGTCGGCGCCCATGTAGTGCGCGTTGCCGGACTTGGTGTTGTGGGCCCGGGCACCGCCGAGCTCCTCGAAGGTCACGTCCTCGCCGGTGACGGTCTTGATCACGTCGGGTCCGGTGATGAACATGTGCGAGGTCTGGTCGACCATGACGGTGAAGTCGGTGACGGCGGGGGAGTAGACGTGGCCGCCCGCGCAGGCCCCCATGATCAGCGAGATCTGCGGGATGACGCCGGATGCGTGCACGTTGCGGCGGAAGATCTCGCCGTACAGGCCGAGCGAGACGACGCCCTCCTGGATCCGGGCGCCGGCGCCCTCGTTGATTCCGACGATCGGGCAGCCGGACTTCATCGCGAGGTCCATGACCTTGGTGATCTTCTCGCCGTAGACCTCGCCGAGGCTGCCGCCGAAGACCGTGAAGTCCTGGGCGAACACGCACACCATGCGGCCGTCGATCGTGCCGTAGCCGGTGACGACACCGTCGCCGTACGGCCGATTCCGAGCCAGTCCGAAGTTCGTGCTGCGATGCCGGGCCAGCTCGTCGATCTCGACGAACGAGCCCTCGTCGAGCAGCAGATCGACCCGCTCGCGGGCGGTCTTCTTGCCTCGCGCGTGCTGCTTCTCGACCGCACGGGCCGACCCGGCATGGACGGCCTCGTCGAGCCGGAGCTCGAGGTCGGCGAGCTTGCCGGCCGTCGTGTGGATGTCGGGCTGCTGCTCGGGATCGGGCGCTGTCGCGGGTTCACTCACGGCCGTCCAGCGTACGCCGTGACGCGAATCTTGCAGTTGCGGCCGCCATGGCGACCGGAACTCCAAGATTCGCGTGGGACCCTCGTACGGTGTCGCCGGAGCCGTTGGATCGAGCCGCCATCGAGCGTGCCCTGGTCCAGGACGACTCGCTATGGCGCGAGCTCGACCTCCGGGAGCAGACCGAGAGCACCAACGCCGACGTCGCGGCTGCGGCCCGGGACGGTGCGGCCGAAGGGCTCGTCGTCACGACCGAGCACCAGGTGGCCGGGCGCGGTCGGCTCGGCCGGAGCTGGGAGTCGCCGCCGCGATCGGGCCTGGCGGTCTCGGTGCTCCTGCGGCCGGAGTCGGTGCCGGCTTCGCGCTGGCCCTGGCTGCCGCTGCTCGTGGGACTGGCGGTACGCGAGAGCGTCGTCACGGTCGCTGGTGTCGAGGCCGTGCTGAAGTGGCCCAACGACGTCCTGGTCGGCGGCCGCAAGCTGGCCGGCATCCTCGTCGAGCGGATCGACTCCGATGCCGGCCCGGCCGCAGTCGTCGGCGTCGGCATCAACGTGTCGCTCGCCGCCGACCAGCTCCCGACCCCCGAGGCGACCTCGCTGCGACTGACCGGCGCGACCTCGACCGATCGCACTGTGCTGCTGGTCGACCTGCTGCGCCGACTCGAGACGCGCTACCGGGTCTGGCTCACCACGGCCGGCGATCCCGAGCCCTTGCGCACTGCCTATGTGAGCGCCTGCGCGACCGTCGGACAGCGGGTCCGGGTCGCGATGCCCGACGGCACCACCCTGGTCGGTCGGGCCGTCGGCATCGACGCCGCGGGCCGGCTCGAGATCGACACCGACGGTGTGCGGCGCGCCGTCGGCGCCGGTGACGTCGTACACCTTCGATCGGGTTCATGAAACGATCAGCGCTATGGCTGTCTCGCGCAAGCTGCTCACCGAAGGTGAAGAGGTCATCCTCAGCGTCCGTACGCACGTCAAGGCGCTGTTCTGGCCAGTGGTCATTCTGATCCTCGCCTGTGCGGCTGCGGGGTTCCTCGTCGCGATGTCGCCGGACAACGAGGCCGGCAAATGGCTCAAGCTCGTGGTCCTGGCCGCTGCCGCGCTGGTGATCATCGTCTGGTCGCTGGCGCCGTTCGTCCGGTGGCTGACGTCGACGTACACGGTCACCAATCGCCGGCTGATCTTCCAGACCGGCATCTTCACCCGATCGGGCCGGATCATCCCGCTGCACCGGATCAACGACGTGTCGTTCGAGAAGCACCTCAGCGACCGGATCTTCGGCTGCGGCACCCTGATCATCCACGACGCGAGCGAGCAGTCCGGTCTCCAGCTGCCCGACATTCCCAAGGTCGAGGCCGTCCACCGGACGATCACCGACCTGGTCTTCGAGCTGCACGGCGGCACCGACGACGACGGAACCCGGGAGCGGCGCGCGTGACGGATCTCGCGCAGATCGGCAGACCGGGCACCGACCGAAGGAGATGAGCGGCCACGGGCCCTCGACGATGGACGCCGGCGAACCGAACCGCGAGGATCTCGAACGGGCCATCCTCGGCGCCAAGCCGGAGCTGACCGCGCAACAGGTCGCCGATGCGGCCGGCATCACGCGCGAG
>DATFRX010000537.1:0-2145 GCA_035262905.1 Nocardioidaceae bacterium | reverse complement strand
CATGTCCTTCTGGGCCGACACCGCCAAGCTGGCCGAGACCGGTGCGTCAGGGCGGCAGCTGCCGATCGGTCCGAAGTCGACCGGCCGGATGGTCGGCGCGCTGAGCTTCGAGAGCGGTGCCATGCAGCTCAAGGCTGTCGTACGCGGTGCCGACGTCCCGGCAATCAACAAGTCGGGCATCCGCCTGGCCGAGCTTCCCGCCACCACGGTCGCTGGTGTCTCCGTGGCGGGTGCGGGCCCGGCCTTCCAGAAGGCATGGCCCCAACTGCAGAAGTTCGTGGGCCAGCTCGGCCAGTCCCAGCAGTTCGACTCGTTCGTCAACGCGGCCCAGCAGCAGTTCGGGATCAAGGTCCCCGACGACGTGGCGACACTTCTGGGCACCGATCTCACCCTGGCTGTCGACGAGCGCGGGTTGGCCGAATCCATGCAGGGCGGGGTCTCCGACTCCTCGGGAGCCCCAACACTCCCGCAGGTGGGTCTCCGATCGACGACAGACGTGAGCAAGGCGAAGGCCCTGCTGCCGAAGCTCGACGAGATGTTGGCGGCCTCCGGCGCGCCGATCAAGCTCGGCAAGGCGACCGGATCCGACTCGATGTCGATCGCCACGACCCAGGCCTACGCCGACGAACTGGTCAAGGGCGGCAGCCTGGGCAGCGGCGAGACGTTCAAGGCGGCAGTGCCGGAGTCAGACAAGGCTCAGTTCGGTCTCTTCGTCGACTTCGACAAGATCGAGAAGCTGTATCCGCCGTCTCTGCCGGCGCAAAGTCGGGCCAATCTCACCCCGCTGCGGGCGATCGGTCTGGCCGGCTCGACGACTGCCGACGGCGGCACGTTCACGATGCGGGTCCTCGTCAACTAGTCGTCAACAGTGGCGAGGTGCTCGGCCTGGTCGGGGAGTCGGGAGCGGCAAGACGACCTTGGGTCAACCAGTCGGCAACAGTCAACTAGTCGATAACTGGTCAACCAGTGGACAACCCGCCAACTAGCCGCGACAGCTGGTAGCTGGTCGCGATCCGTGACAGCGCCTGGGCGGCCGTCGAGGTTCTCGGCCGCCCAGGCATTTGTCCGGCCAGCCAGCGTCGCGGTTGTTGAGCATCGGTGGGTGATTCGGACTGTTCAGGCGTGTGGTGTCCGGTTCCTCGACCGAGGATCAGCCCGACCCCGCGATCGGCCCGCCGAGGGCGTGGCGGTCTCGCCATCCGGCGAGATCTGAGGACCAGGGAGCCACCCCTCTAGACTCGGTGGCGTGATGCGCCGTATCGACCTGCGGGGTCGGCTCGCCCGTGGCGAGACCCCTGACTACCGTGCCCTGGTCCCGCGAGCGGAGATCGACGTCGACGCTGCCCTCGACCTCGTCCGCCCGGCGATGGAAGCGGTCAGGCATCGCGGCGACGAGGCGGTGCGCGAGATCGCGAGCCGCGACGGCGTCGAGGTCACCAACCTCCTGGTTCCCGCCGAGGCGCTGGCGAAGGCGCTGGCCGAGCTCGACCCGGACGTTCGGGCAGCGTTCGAGGAGTCGATCCGACGGCTCCGGATCGTGAGCGAGGCCGAGCTCGAGACCGATCAGAGCGTCGAGGTCGTGCCGGGCGGCCGGGTCACCTCGCGGCTGGTTCCGTTCCGGCGCGTGGGTGTCTACGTGCCTGCGGGCGTCACGGCGCTGGCGTCGACAGTGCTGATGAACGTCGTGCCGGCGCAGGTCGCGGGCGTCGACAGCATCGCGCTCGCCTCGCCCGCGCAGGCGGAGTTCGGTGGCCTGCCGCACCCGACCGTGCTGGCCGTCTGCGCCCTGCTCGGCGTCGCCGAGGTGTATGCCGTCGGAGGTGTCGGTGCGGTGGCGATGTTCGCCTACGGCACGCAGACCTGCTCTCGCGCCGACTTCATCGCCGGCCCGGGCCGGATCACCACGGTCGCCGCCAAGCGGTTGGTCAAGGGTCTGGTCGGTATCGACTCCGAGGCCGGACCGAGCGAGATCCTCGTCTTCGCCGACGACACGGCCGACCCGGCATACGTCGCGGCCGACATGGTCAGTGAGGTCGAGCACGGCGAGCAAGCCGCGGGTGTGCTTGTCACACCGAGCCTGGACCTCGCCGAGGCGGTCGAGCGCGAGCTCGCCGTCCTCGTCCCGCAGACCAAGCACGCCCAGCG
>DATFRX010000536.1:0-5806 GCA_035262905.1 Nocardioidaceae bacterium | reverse complement strand
GCCAGCTTGCTTTGCGTCGTGAGCAGGCTCGACGCCGCCGACATGGCGGCGATCAGCCCGTCGATCTGCCACATCGCGTCGCGGGTGTGCTCGATGACCTCCTCGAATCCCAGTGCGGCGGCGACGTACGACCGGTCGTCGAGCAGGCGGGTGCCGTTGACGCAACCCGCGCCGGCCGGGCTGCGGTTGATGTCGTCGAACTCGGCGAGCAGTCGGCGGGCGTCCCGGACGGCCGGATAGACGAAGGACAGCACGTAGTGGCCGAAGGTCGACGGCTGGGCCTGCTGCAGGTAGGTCTGGTCCGGCATCAGCGTGTCGACGTGTCGGCCGGCCAGCGCCGTCGTCTCGCGGGCGAGCTGCTCGACCTCGCCGACCAGGTCGAGCAACTGGTCGCGCAGATAGATCCGCAACGCGATCCGGGCGGCCTCACGTCGCGGGCGACCGGCGTGCATCCAGCCGGCCACCTTGCCGAGCCGGTCGACGAAGAAGTGCTCGCGTGAGTTGTACGGCTCGCCGAACTCCGGGTCGTACGGGAAGTCCTCCGCCGGCAACTGGTCGACCTCGAGCAGCAGCCGCAGCAGATCGCGAGCGGCCGCCTCCGGAACGATCCCGCGTCGCCGCAGGTCGAGGACGTGGGCGATGTCGGCGAGGTTCAGCCCACCGTGGAGGAACGGGGCGTCCGCGTTCTCCAGCGCGAACCCGCTGTCGATCAGCTCGCGCGCGGCCGCTCCCTCGGGTGGGCCGCTCCGTCGCGTGGACGTGGTCATCTTGCTCCCTGGGTGAGTGCCGCGAGCGCTGCGGCGATGCCACCGGTGTGCCAGAAGACCGCGGGCGTCGGTGCATCGTCGGCCAGCAGCTCCCGGAACAGCGTCATGGCCTTGGCGCCGTAGTAGTCGTCGAGCAGCAACCCCTCGGTAGTCAGTGCGAGACGGGCGCTTCGGCGGTCTTCGTCGGAGGCGATGCCGAAGCCTTCGCCCCGGTAGTCACGCAGGTCGACGTCGTCGGCCGTCGGCGGTTCGAGATCGATCGACTTGGCGCACGCCCGGGCGGTACGCAGCATCTGGTCGGCCAGCATCGGCGCCGGGCGGCTCACCGAGGCGCCGATCACCCGCCAGCGCAGCCCGAACCCGACCTGTCCGGCGACCAGGCCCGCCTGCGTACCGCCGGATCCGGTCGCGACCACCGCAGTGCGGAACCGCACGCCCTCGCGCTCGGCCTGCTCGGCCAGCTCACGCGCCGCGTACGCATAGCCGAGACTGCCGATCGGAGTCGCCCCGCCTCTCGGCACCGGCCACGGGTGCCGTCCGGCGGCGCGTAGGCGGGTGGCATGGTCGACGACCGCGGCGTCGAGGTCCTCGCGGCGGGGCACGCTGTCGAACAGCAGGCGAGCTCCCGCTGCCTTTGCGAGCTCGAGACTGGTCGACGGCGTCGATGGGGGTGGCCCGGCGATCAACAGCTCACAGTCCAGGCCGAAACGGCTGGCAGCGAGTGCGGTCGCCGCGCAGAAGTTCGACGCCGGGCTGCCGCCCGTGACGAGGACATCGGCCTCGTCCGCCAGCGCGGCGCCGAGCAGGAACTCCAATGCTCGCGCCTTGTTGCCGGCGATCCCGAACCCAGTGAGGTCGTCGCGCTTGACGTACAACGGCTCGGCGCCGAGCGCCTCCTCCAGTCGCGGCATGCGTTCCAGTGGGGTCGGCAGGGCGGTGAGCTGGACCCGGGGCGGAGTCACGACCACTCCTCGGGCTCGGTCTCGCGGGCCAGCCAGGCACGGGCGACGACCTTGTCGACCATCGCGCCGGCGTCGCCGACCTGCCACGACAGCCAGGCCCGGCCCTCGTCCTCGGTCACCAGGCCGTCGCCCACCAGGGTGTCCAGCACAGTGTGGACGCTCCGGCTGCCGGGGGAGAGGGCGTCGTGCATCGCGGCCTGCGCGGCGTGCTTGCCGAGCTTTGCGGACAGACCGGCCAGGATCTGTTCAGACGCCAGCTGGTCGCCGTGGCGTTCGAGATTGGTACGCATCGCCTCGACGTCGACGGTCAGCCCGGCCAGCAGGTTGCGGGCCAGCCGCAGTGCCACGCCGGTCAGCAGACAGACCTCGGGGAGCGCGATCCACTCGGCCTTCCAGGCCCGGCCGTCGCGCTCGTGACCGGCCGTCATGCCCTCGACCAGGACGGCGGCGTTGGCCCGGGCCAGCCGCGCGAGCGTGTCGAGATGCTCGCTGCCCTCGGGATTGCGCTTGTGCGGCATCGTGATGCTGCCGACGGTCGCGGCCGTGGTGGGTTCGCGAAGCTCGCCGATCTCGGGCCGCTGCAGTTCGTAGACCTCGTCGCCGATCCGGCCGAGTGTGCCGCAGACCATTGCGAGCAGGCCACCGAACTCCGCGATCCGGTCTCGCGAGCTGAGCCAGGAGATGCCGGGATCGGCCAGGTCGAGCTCGGCGCAGAACTCCGCTCGCAGCCGCAGTCCGACCGGTGCGAAGAAGCCCAGTGTCCCGACGGCTCCGCCCAGCTGGCCGACCACCCAGCGCCGCCGCCCTTCCGCGAGTCGCTCGATGTGTCGCCGCACCTCGTCGGCCCACGACGCAACCTTGAAGCCGAAGGTGATCGGCGAGCCGGGCTGGCCATGCGTACGGCCCGCCATGACGGTGTCGCGATGCTCCTCGGCCAAGGACAGCAGGCTGTCCTCGATCGCGTGCAGCTCGCGCCACACCACGGCGCCGACGTCGCGCATCACCAGGGCGAACCAGGTGTCGGTGACGTCCTGGACGGTCGCGCCGACGTAGACGTACTCCCTCGCGTCCTCGGGCAGGATCTGCTGGAGTCCGCGGATCAGTCCGAGCATCGAGTGCGAGGTGTCGCGGGTCTCGCGAGCGACCAGGTCCAGGTCGAGCCGATCGGCCCGCGCGTGGACGGCGATCTGCTTGGCCGCCGAGGTCGGGATCAGGCCCACGTGCGCCTGGGCAGCCGCCAGCGCGGACAGGATGTCCAGCCACCGTTGCAGGCGAGCCCGCTCCTCGAAGAGCTCGGCCAGCTCGGCCGTACCCCACAGGTGGGCGTACTGCTCGGAGTCGCTCAGGCGGGTGCCCATGTCGGTTCCCACTCGTCGGCCAGCGCGGAGAGGGCTTCAGCGATCTGCGCCAGCGATGCCCCCCACGGAACCACTACCTGCTTATCGTCGGTCTCGATGTGGGTCTCGAGCAAGCAGCACTTGGCGAGAATCGCTCCGGATCCGCCGTGTCGCTTGCGCGGGCAGATGTCGACCTGCGGCGCCCGCTCGCCGTAGAACCATTCGTGGATCTGCTGGGAACGCTCGCAGCCGATCAGGGTCCAGGGCCGGTGGGCCGGTCGCTCGTCGATGTAGTCGACCGTCTTCCCCTCGACGGTCACGCCGCCGCCCCGACATGGGAGGAGGATGCCGGTGCCGGACACGAGCTCGGCCTGCTCGGTCAGGTCCATCACGTCGGGCACCAGCTCGATCGGCGGCAGGTCCTCGGCCAGCTCGAGTACGCGGCGGGCCTGGTCGATGAGCTTCGCGGGGTACGGCGGCGCCGCCTCTCGTACCGTCACCCGGAGCGGACTCGGATCGAGGATGAAGTTGACGTGGCCGTAGCGGCCCTGGACGGCCACGGCGCGATTGCCCGGCGCCTGCGACAGCGCGGTGTCGGCCAACGCGGTCGGCACGCCGGTGTCGACCTCCGGTGCCTCGACATAGGCGCACTCGTCCGGGCCCGCCAGCAGTTCGAGCTTCGAGATCGGGGAGAACAGCGGCTCGTCCGACTCCTTGTGCACCTGGACGATCGCGGTGTCGTCGCCGTGGCGTACGACGATGAATCGGGTCCGGCGGTAGGCCTCGCGGCCGACGAAGTGCCGGGTCAGCTCGTCGGCTTCCAGCGGCCCGTCGTACGAGGTCACCGCGACACCGCGATAGGCGCCAGGGACCAGGTTCGTACGAACGGCCGCCGGCGGCGTCATGCCGGCTGCCACGTCCGGCTGAGATCGAAGGTGTCGGCTCGCAGTCCGAGCCGCAGCGTCTCGAGGGCGAGCACCTGGTCGGCGGCGATGTTGGCGAGATTGACGTCGGGACCGAACAGCCGGATCAGCCAGGCCTGCTGGTCCTTGCGGGGGGCCTCGAAGAAGACCTTGTCCACGCCGCCGGCGCCGGTGGCGGCGACCACGATGTCCTCGCGGATCGAGCCGTCGCTGCGATAGATGCCGACCGTGCCGCTCTCCCGGCCCTCGGTGATGACCCACTGCGCACCGGCCTCGAGGTCGCCGGCGATCTCGCTCGCCCACTGCTCCGGTGGCGCCACCTCGTCGGGGTTCTTGCTGCCGACCTCGGCCATCACGTCGAACCGGTCGGTGGCTTGCCGGATGAGCTCGTGCTTGGCCGACACACTCATCGGCGCGACCCCGCGGGAGACCTCGACCCGGTCGAAGCCGACCGACTTCGCCCAGTCGAGACAGGCCTCCGCCTGGCTCTGCATCCACGCGATCTCGAGCAGCGTGCCACCCAGACAGGAGCGAACGCCGGCGTCCCGGAGCAGGCTGAGTTTGTCGGCCAGGGTCGGGTCGATGTACGCGGTGCCCCACCCGAACTTCCAGACGTCCACGTGTGCGGCCGACGCGGCCAGGATCGACCGGGTCGATTCGACGGTCTCGCCGTTGTCCAGCACGTGGGTCAGGCCGGCCGCTCTGGGCTTGCTGCTGCGTTCCGGCAGGGTCAGGAACGATGGTAGAGGCACATTGCCTATACTACATTTCCTGTTCACTTTCCGACAGGGAGCGGCCTCGTCCAGGCTCCGGTCGGAGGGAGGAGATCGGTGATGGCCGAGGGTCTGGACCGCGTCGCGCTCGATGAGCTGGCCGCCTCGCTCCGGTCGAATCCGGCGCTGCTGGCCAAGGGCGAGATCGGCCTGGTCAGCGAGGTCCTCGGCGGCGGCAGTTGGCTGCAGGGCCCCGGTGACGACGGCGCTGTGGTGCCGTCCGACGGCGACCGCCTCGGCGACGAGGTCATCGCGTGTGGGGAGGCGCTGCTACCCGCGTTCGTCGCGGCCGACCCCTATGGCGCCGGGATCGCCGCCGTACTCGCCAACGTCAACGACCTGGCTGCGATGGGTGCCACGCCGCTGGCCATCGTGGACACGATCGTCGGCACTCCGGACGTCGCCCGCGAGATTCTGCGCGGCATGCGGGAAGCCGCGGGCTGGTACAACGTGACCCTCGCGGGTGGCCATCTGACCAAGTACGACGGCACGCCCTCGCTGTCCGCCTTCGGGGTCGGCCGGGCCAGCGCCGTGCTGTCGACCACCCACGTCGCTGCGGGTCAGTCATTGATCGTCACAGCCTGCACCGAAGGGGAGATGCGGTCGGACTTCCCGTTCTTCCGCTCCTTCGACCAGCGGAGCAGCAAGCTCGGCGACGACGTGCGGGCGCTCTCGTCGGTCGCTGCCACCGGGGCGTGTGTCGCGGCCAAGGACATCAGCATGGCCGGGCTGATCGGATCACTGGCGATGCTGCTCGAGTGGAGCCGGCTCGGCGTGACGGTGGATCTCGCGGAGGTGCCGTGTCCGGCCGGCGTCGCGATGGCGGACTGGCTGACCTGCTTCCCTGCGTACGGCTTCCTGCTTTGCGCGTCTGCGGATCGCGTGGCCGACTGCCTGGCGCCGTTTCACGCGCGTGGGCTCGAGGCGGCGGTGGTCGGCGAGATCGACGAGACCGGACTGCTCTCCATGCGCGACGGGAGCGCCGAAGCTGCGGTCATCGACCTCGCGACGAGCTCGGTCACAGGTCTCGCACGTTGATCCCGG
>DATFRX010000535.1:0-2011 GCA_035262905.1 Nocardioidaceae bacterium | reverse complement strand
AGCGCCTCAGCGACGTGGAACGGTGTCCGCTTGCAGACCCAGAACTTCGCCAGCGGCAGGCCGATCCGTCGCAGCGCCTGCTCGTGCTCGTCGTCGGGCCGATCCACCGCGACCGCCAGCCGCAGGCCGAGCCGGATCGCGGCTTCGGACTCGACGGCGAGATCGGCGAGCACGTTGGTCATGGCGGGCTGCTCGGCCAGCACGCGGCCGAACGCCTGCCGGTGCTGCGCGTGCCAGGCCGCCTCGGCAGTTGCCCGGCGCATCAGACCGGCCGAGCCCAGTACGCAGTCGAGCCGGGTCGCGGCGACCATCTCGATGATGGTTCGCACACCACGTCCTTCGTCACCCAGCCGACGGGCCAAGGTGCCGTCGATCTCGATCTCGGCCGAGGCATTGGAGCGGTTGCCGAGCTTGTCCTTCAGCCGCACGATCGTGAACGGATTGCGACTGCCGTCGGGCAGCACCCGTGGCACGACGAAGCAGCTGAGTCCATCGGGCGCCTGCGCCAGCATCAAGAACACGTCGTTCATCGGCGCGGAGCAGAACCACTTGTGTCCGCGAAGGACGTACTCTCCGTCGGTCCCGGTCGGAGTCGCCTCGGTGACGTTGGCTCGTACGTCGGAGCCGCCCTGCTTCTCGGTCATCCCCATCCCGGCAAGGAGTCCAGCCTTCGACTCCGCAGGGGCGAGGCCGAACTCGTATGTCGTCGACCCGAGGCCCGGCACCCACTCCTTCGCGATCACCTCGTCAACGCGCAGTGCCGGGACGGCGGCGTAGGTCATCGACAGGGGACAGCCGTTGCCCGACTCCACCTGGGCCCAGACGTAGAACCCGGCGGCGCGTCGCAGATGGGGGAGCGGGTCCGACGAGGTCCAGGGCGCCGCCTGCAGCCCGGAGCGGACTCCGTGGTCGAGCAGCCAGTGCCACGACGGGTGGAAGCGGACCTCGTCGACCCGGTTTCCCCAGCGGTCGACGGCGACCAGCTCCGGTTCGTGCCGATTGGCCAGCATGGCGTGTTCGCGGGCGGTTTCGGAGCCCGCGAGCGCTCCGAGACCCTCCAGCGAGGCGGTCACGACGGTCGATTCGGCGCCCGCTGCGGCGTCGATGGCGTCGGTGAGCGCCCGATCCGTCGCGACGACATCGTGCCCGGTCAGCGGCGGCGTCTGGTTCGTCGCTGTGCGCTGCAGGGGGTCCATATCGTTACGGTAGAGGCATGACTGGGGAAACGGTGAGCAGCGCCGTACCTCAGCCCGAACCTCGGGTGTCGGTGCGACGCACGGTGTGGCAACTCGTCACGACGACGGCCAGCACCTGTTTTCGCTATCGCGTGACCGGCCTCGCGGCCGAGGCCGCGTTCTTCGCGATCCTGTCGCTGCCACCGCTGATCTTCGGTCTGGCCGGCACCATCGGTTACATCGCCGATCGCTACAACGAGATCAAGATCGACGAGATGAAGGCCGACATCCTGGCCCGTGCCTCGGACGTGCTGACCGCGGACACGGTCAACCAGGTGATCCGGCCGACGCTGAACGACGTGCTGCAGGGCCGGATCGAGTTCGCCCTGCTGGGCTTCCTGATCGCGTTGTGGTCCGGCTCCCGAGCGTTGCATGTCTTCATCGACACCATCACCGTCATGTACGGCCTGGGCGGCCGACGCGGCATCGTTCGGACCAGGGTGCTGTCGTTCGCGCTCTACGTCGTGGCGCTGTTCATCGGCGTCGTCGTGGTGCCGCTCGTACTCCTCGGTCCAGACATCGTCAACCAGGAGCTGTCCGGTCGGCTCGGCTGGGTCGAGGCGCTCTATTGGCCGCTCGTGCTGGTCTTGTCGATCGCCTTCCTGACCTCGCTCTACCATCTCTCGGTGCCGGTTCGGACCCCGTGGCGCTACGACCTGCCGGGCGCGGTCTTCACGTTGCTGGCCTGGATCCTGCTGAGCTACCTGCTGCGCTGGGTGCTGGAGAACAGCGTCAACACCTCATCGATCTACGGGCCGCTCTCGGCTCCGATCGCG
>DATFRX010000534.1:0-4865 GCA_035262905.1 Nocardioidaceae bacterium | reverse complement strand
CTCAGCACCGCAAGTGGACGGCCGGACGAGTCGAGCACCGGCGCCCCCTAGAATCGGCTGATGGCAGACTGACGGCAGACGAGCAGGAGCCATGACATGAATCGCAACGTCATCATCACCTGCGCCCTGACGGGGGCCGGTGACACCGTGGGGAAGTCCGAGCACGTACCGGTCACGCCCGAACAGATCGCCGAGTCGGGCATCGCCGCCGCTCGGGCCGGGGCGGCCGTCGTCCATGTCCACGTCCGCGATCCACAGACCGGCAAGGGTTCTCGCGAAGTCGCCTTCTATCGCGAGGCTGTGGAGCGGATCCGGGCCAGCGACGTCGACGTCGTGGTCAACACCACCGCCGGCATGGGCGGGGACCTGATGCTCGACCCGCAGCATCCGACCACCTTCGTCGAGGGCACCGATCTGGTCAGCGGCGTGGAGCGGCTGGCCCACGTCGAGGAGCTGCTGCCGGACATCTGCACCCTCGACTGCGGCAGTCTCAACTTCGGCGAGGGCAGCCTGGTCTACGTCAGTACGCCGGACATGCTGCGCGAGGGCGCCAAGCGCATCCAGGAGCTCGGAGTCCGGGCCGAGATGGAGATCTTCGACACCGGGCACCTGTGGTTCGGTCGCCAGCTCGTCGAGGAGGGGCTGATCGACGATCCGCCGATGTTCCAGCTCTGCATGGACATCCCCTACGGCGCTCCGGCCGACCCGGCGCTGTTGGCCGCCATGGTGCGCCAGCTGCCGGAAGGCGCCGTGTGGGCGTCGTTCGCCCTGGGCCGGATGCAGATGCCGTGGGTCGCCCAGTCGGTGCTGCTCGGCGGCCATGTCCGGGTCGGGCTCGAGGACAACCTCTACCTCAGCCGCGGTGTCAAGGCGACCAACGCCCAACTCGTCGAGCGGGCCCGGACCATCATCGAGTCGATGGGCGCGTCGGTCGCCACTCCGGACGACGCCAGGGAGATTCTCAAGCTGAAGAGTCGCCAGGGCGGGTCGAAGACCTGAGGGCGTACGAATCTTGCGGGATTCTGGTAGCCATGGCAGCAGCAAACCCGCAAGATTCGTGGCCGACCATCTGGCGGGAGCCGGTCCGCGACGAGTGGATCGACTACAACGGGCATCTGTCCGAGGCCTACTACGTGCTGGTCTTCGGCCATGCCACCGACGTCGTGATGGACGCAGTCGGACTGGGACCGGACTATCGCGAGGCAGCACAGGCGTCGCTGTACACCGTCGAGGCACACCTGCGCTATCTCGCCGAGGTGCCCGGCGGCACTGAGCTCGAGGTCCGGTCGTCGGTGATCGGCGCGACCGACAAGCTGCTGTGGATCTGGCACGAGCTGTGGGTCGAGGACCGGCTGCGCGCGACCGAGGAGATCCTCGGCGTCCACGTGGACACGGCGTCCGGCCGATCGACTCGGTTCCCGCCGCACGTCGCCGAGCGGATCACCGCGGTACGGGAGCCGCCCGGCGATCGCGCCAGCGGCCGGATCCGACTCCCCTCCACCTGAGTCTTGGCGTTGTGGTCGCGTTGGCAGCCACAACTCCATGTCTTGCGTCCGGCGACCGCCGGGACGATTGACCCGTCCCCTGTGAGTACAACGGCACTGCGCGACCGGGCAGCGACGGCGTTAGCGTGCGGCGCGAATCTCACGAGGGAGTCTTGGCCATGACGCAAGACAACACACGGGGAAATCTCGACTGGTTGCTCCCACTCCTGGGGGTCGCGGCCGTCGTGGTCGTGATCATCAGCCTGCTGGTCGGAGGCAGCCCGCCGGGCGCCGACGAGGGCGGACAGTCCGTCGCCAACTGGTACCTCGACAACAAGAACCAGGTCCAGGTCGGCGGGATCATCAGTGTGGCCGGTGCAGCCCTGCTGGTGTACTTCTTCGCCTATCTGCGCAGGGTCCTGCGACCTGCTGAAGGGGAAGCCGGCACGCTTTCGCTGCTCGCACTGATCGGAGCCGCCATCATCGGCATCGGCGCGGCGATCGACGCCACTATCTCGTTCGCCATCGCCGAGGCGGCCGACGACATCGACCCGGTGGCGGTCCAGTCCATGCAGGCGATCTGGGACAACGACTTCATGCCGATCGTGCTCGGCAGCCTGGTGCTGTGGTTCGCGGTCGGGATCACCATCGTCCAGCACGGCGTACTGCCCAAGTGGCTCGGCTGGATCGCGATCGTCCTCGGCGTGGCATGGCTGACGCCGGTCGGCTTCTTCGCGTTCCCGATCGGCGCGCTGTGGATCGTGGTCGTCAGCGTCATGCTCGCCATGCGAGCCCGCGTCGCGCCCACCCCAGCGGCGGCACCGGCCACGTAGGCGCAGGGGCGTCAGGCGACTGACGCCCGACGTCAGCGGTAAAGATCGCGGGCGATGATGGAGCGCTGCACCTCGCTGGCGCCTTCGTAGATGCGCGGCGCCCGTACCTCGCGATAGAGGTGCTCGAGCAGGTGGCCCGACTGGAGTGCGCGAGCGCCGTGGATCTGGATTGCAGCGTCGACGACGTACTGCGCGGTCTCGGTCGCGAACAGCTTCGCCATTGCGGAGGTGCGCGAGACGCCGGGCCGGCCGTTGTCGTAGGCGGCGGCCGCCCGGTAGACGAGCAGTCTCGCGGCATCGACCCGGGTCGCCATCTCGGCGAGCGGATGGCCGACCGCCTGCATGTCGCGCAGCGGGCCGCCGAAGGCCTCGCGCTCTCCGGCGTGCGCGATCGCCGCGTCGAGGGCGGCCTGCGCCATGCCGACGGCGAACGCGCCGACGCTCGGGCGGAACAGGTCGAGTGTCCGCATCGCGACGGCGAAGCCGTGATCGATCTCGCCCAGCAACTCGCCACGCTCGACGCGTACTCCGTCGAACGTGAGCCGGCCGATCGCATGCGGTGCCAGCAACTCGAACGACTCGCCGGACAGACCGTTCCGATCGCCGGGTACGACGAAGGCACTGACGCCATGGGCACCGGCACCGGGAGTCGTACGCGCGAACACTGCGTAGACGTCGGCCTCTGGCGCGTTCGAGGTCCACATCTTCCCGCCGGACAGCCGCCAGCCGTCTCCGTCCGGCTCGGCCGTCAGTGCCAAGGCACCGGCGTCGGAGCCTGCTTCGGACTCGGTCAGCGCGAACGCCGGAACGGCATCGCCGGCCGCCACGGCGGGTAGCCACCGGCCGACCTGCTCAGCGGTGCCCGACTGCAGGATCGGATAGGCGCCCAACCCCTGCAACGCCAACGCCGTCTCGGCCTCGGTCGACTTCGACGCCAGTGCCTCGCGCAGCAGGCAGAGGTCGAAGGCGGCGGCCTCGCGAGAGCCGGACCCGGCACGCAGACCGGGGAACAACCGCGACAGCAGCCCCAGCTCGCCGAGCGCCTTGATCAGCGGCCGATTGACCCGGCCCGGCGGAGCCGACTCCACCAGCGGCACCAGCGACTCGGCGGCCGCCGCCCGCACCTCGTCGACAAGCTGCTGCTGTTCCTTGGTCAGCTCCCAGGCCATGCCACTCAGTGTCCTCGCCATTGCGGCGGCCGCTTGCCGGTGAACGCGGCGTGGAACTCGCGATAGTCGTCGCCCTTCATGAGCAACGCCTGCGTGACCGCCTCGAGCTCGACGCCGGCCGCCAGGCTCATGTCGAGCTCCCGGGTGAGCAGCGCCTTGGTCTGCGAGTAAGCCTGGGCCGGTCCCTCGGCGAGCCGCGTCGCCAATGCTTCGGTCGCAGTGTCGAGCTGGTCGTCGTCGACCAGCTGGGTGACCAGACCGATCCGGTCGGCCCGCTCGGCATCGATCTTGTCGCCGAGCATGAGGAGTTCGGTCGCCCGGCCGAGTCCGACCAGCCGGGGCAGCAGGTAGGCCGCTCCCATGTCGCCGCCGGCGAGGCCGACCTTGGTGAACAGGAAGGCGAACGAGGCCGATCGGGTGACGATGCGGAAGTCGCTCGCCAAGGCGATGACCGAGCCGGCGCCGGCCGCCGTGCCCTGGATCGCCGCGACGATCGGCACTGGCGACTCGCGCATCGCCCGGACGACGTCCCCGGTCATCCGGGTGAACGACAGCAGTTCGTCCGGGCGCATCTGCAGGGTCGCCCCGATGATCTCGTTGACGTCGCCGCCGGAGCAGAAGGCGCGGCCCTCCCCCTTGAGGACCAGCACCCGGGTGTCGTTGCGATGCGGCAGCTCCGCGATCAGATCACGCAGGTCCGCGTAGACGTCGAAGGTCAGGGCGTTGAGCTTGTCGGGCCGGGTGAACGTGACGGTCGCGACGCCGCCGGACCGCTCGAGTCGGAAGTGCCGCCAGTCCTCGGTGAACGGAGCCGACCCGCGGAACGGGCTCATCGTCCGTCACCTCCTTGCGTGTGATTGACGGTCGTCGCCAACGCAGCATACCGTCGAGTACGTGCGGATCGCAGTGATCGGCGGCGGCCCCGGCGGACTCTACTTCGCGGCGCTGGCCAACCAACTCGGCCCACACCACGACATCACAGTCTGGGAACGCAACGCCGCCGACGACACCTTCGGGTTCGGCGTCGTGTTCTCCGACGAGACGCTGGGCGGAATCGAGCATGCCGACCCGGCCGTGCATGCCGCGATGGAGGCGGAGTTCGCCCGCTGGGACGACATCGACGTCCACGTCAAGGGCGAGATCCTGACCAGCGGCGGCCACGGCTTCGCCGCGATGAGCCGCCGTCGCCTCCTCGAGATCCTGCAGGAACGCTGCCGTGAGCTCGGTGTCACGGTCCACTTCCGAACCGAGGCGCCGGATGTCGAGGAGCTGGCGGCGACCCACGACCTGGTCGTCGCCTCCGACGGCGGCAACTCGTCCACCCGGGCCCGCTACGCCGAGACGTTCGGCCCGACACTCGACCGACGCCGCTGCCGATA
>DATFRX010000533.1:0-2248 GCA_035262905.1 Nocardioidaceae bacterium | reverse complement strand
TCGGCCGTCTCCGACAGGCCGCCGATGCGGTGCTCGAGCGAAGCCCGGTCGTCGACCGAGAGGAGACCGCCGTCGAGACGTACGCCGCGATCGAACTGCTGACGCCCTTGGCGGAGCGCTGCGGCGACGACCTGGCGGCGTTCCGAAGCGAGCTGGCGCTCGGCGTCGAGGTCGACACCTGGGATCCGCGGGCCGATCGGATCTCGCTGCTGACCCTGCATGCCTCGAAGGGCCTCGAGTTCCCGGTGGTGTTCATCGTCGGGTGCGAGGACGGCTTCCTGCCGATGCGATGGGGCGGCGCCTCCGACGACGGCGACGAGGAGCAGATCCGCGAGGAGCGGCGACTGCTCTTCGTCGGCATGACGCGCGCGCAGCGCCACCTCTACCTCACCCACACCGTCGAGCGGCTGCAGCAGGGAGCGCTCCGACAGCGCCGGCCGTCACCGTTTCTTGAGGCGATGGCGGCCGACGTCTACGAGCGGATCGGCGCCGCCGGGCCGCGGCGCAAGGCTCGTGCCACCCAGCTTCGACTGCTGTAGTCAAGCGTGGGCGCATCGCGAGATGGTTGACCGGTGAGCCAGGACCAGCCTCGGGCGTCGCGGCAGGTGCCGCGCTGGTCGGAGCTGCGTCCGTTGCTGCGCTTGCGGACTCCCGAGTTCAACGCGACTCGGCGGCGGCTGGGCAAAGCGGTGACGATCGGGGATCTGCGGCGGGTGGCCAAGCGGCGGACGCCGCGGTCGGTGTTCGACTACACCGACGGTGCTGCCGAGGGTGAGGTCAGTCTGGCGCGGGCGCGGGCGGCGTTCGGGTCGGTGGAGTTCCAGCCGCAGGTGCTGCGCGACGTGTCGACGGTGGATCCGGCGACGTCGATGCTGGATGTGCCGGCGCGGTTGCCGTTCGCGTTCGCGCCGACCGGGTTCACCCGGATGATGCATCACGAGGGTGAGTCGGCGGTCGCGCGTGTGGCGCAGCGGCGGGGCATCCCGTACGCGCTGTCGACGATGGGCACGACCTCGATCGAGCGGGTCGCCGAGGCGGCTCCTGGGGCGCGGAAGTGGTTCCAGCTGTATGTGCAGAAGGACCGGTCGGTCAGCGAGGACCTGATACGGCGCGCCGCCGACTCGGGCTACGAGGCGCTGATCCTGACCGTGGACGCGCAGGTGCCGGGTGCCCGGCTGCGCGACGTCCGCAACGGGTTCGCGATCCCACCCGCGCTGACGGTGCGGACGATCGCCGACGCCGCACTGCATCCGGCCTGGTGGGTCAACCTGCTGACCACCGAGCCGCTGCAGTTCGCCACGTTCACCCACTGGGAAGGGACCATCGCCGAGCTGATGGCGACCCTGCTGGACCCGAGCATGACGCTCGACGATCTGGAGTGGCTACGGTCGAACTGGTCGGGACCGCTGCTGGTCAAGGGGATCCAGACCGTGGCCGACGCGAAGGCGGTGGTCGACGCCGGTGCCGACGGGATCGTGTTGTCCAACCACGGCGGCCGCCAGCTCGACCGGGCGCCGGTCCCGCTGCGGCTGGTGCCTGAGGTACGCGACGCGGTCGGCGATCGGGCCGACGTCGTCGTCGACACCGGCATCATGAGCGGCGCCGATGTCGTCGCCGCGGTGGCCGCCGGTGCGCACTACGCACTGGTGGGCCGGGCCTACCTCTACGGTCTGATGGCCGGCGGCGAAGCCGGAGTCGACCGGGCGGCCGAGATCCTCGAGACCGAGGTACGCCGCACCATGGCGCTGCTCGGCGTCTCGACCATCGATCAGCTGCAGCCGCACCACGTCCACATCGACTGAGGGCTCAGGGTGCTGGGAACCCGAAGTGGACCGACTCTCCTCCGAGTCGTCCGCGTACGGTCGCGGACGCGTGCCGCCGCAGGTCGTTCCATCGGAGCGCCAACCGGCCTGGGACCGCGCCGCTGCCGTCGACCTTGACCCGGGACCGGACCGCCCCGGTGCGGCGGTTCCAGGTCATCGAGCCGGAGACCGCGACGTCGCGCACCCAGCGGACGCGCGACAGCTTCCACCGAGCCACCGGATGGTCGCTCGTGAACGCCCCGCCGATCGTGAAGAACCGGCCGCCCTGCAGTCCGACGCCGTGTCGGCCGGCCATGGTGTACCACCGGGCCAGTACATCGGCGACCGTGGCCGCGGCGACCCGAGCCGTACGCCGACGCGGCCCGCTGTAACCGAGGTCCGCGGCCCGCCGGACGAAGCTGTCGACCAGACGGTTCTCGTGATAG
>DATFRX010000532.1:0-5565 GCA_035262905.1 Nocardioidaceae bacterium | reverse complement strand
CCTTGGTGACCCGCGCCCGCGCGACCACCTCGTCGAGGCTGGTGCCGGCGTACCCCCGCTCGGCGAACAGCTTGGTCGCGCTGCGCACGAGCGCCTTGCGGGTGGTCGCGGAGTACTGCGCCCGCCGGGAGGTGGCGCGGGTCGCCGCGCGTAGCACCTTCCCCGGAGTTGCCATTCAGACAGCATAGTGAGGCGAACTCAAGATACGTCACATACTCTCGGTTTGCCTCACTTCTGCAGCGCTCGACATACTGACGGTACGTACCGACGGTGTGACGAGAGGAGAGCAGGCCAATGACTCAGCGCTCGGTGTCGATCGGGCGGGAGATCCGTTCGGACGCTCAGCATCTGCAGCGGTTCGCGGCCTGATCCGACGTCGTACGCCGTCTGGAAGGATGGCGGCGTGTCGACTGCACCGAGCGTTTCGCACTCCATCACCGTCCGTCTCGAGGTCCCGGCCGGCAGCACGGTGATCAGCCTGCTGACAAGTGCGGTCGAGCAGGCCGGAGGCGTCGTGACGGCGCTCGACGTCACGTCGTCGGAGCCCGATCGCCTGCGCATCGACGTCACCTGCGCGGCCAGCGACACCACCCACACCACGAAGATCGTCGACGCCCTGCGGGCACTGCCCGGCGTCATCGTCCACAAGGTCTCGGACCGGACGTTCCTGATGCACCTCGGCGGCACGATCGAGATGCATACCAAGCACCCGATCCGCAATCGCGACGACCTGTCGATGGTCTACACGCCTGGCGTGGCGCGGGTCAGCGAGGCGATCGCGGCGAACCCGGAGGACGCGCGCCGGCTGACGATCAAGCGCAACTCGGTCGCCGTCGTGACCGACGGTTCGGCCATCCTGGGCCTCGGCAACCTGGGGGCGGCTGCGGCACTGCCCGTGATGGAGGGCAAGTCGGCGCTGTTCAAGCGGTTCGGCGACATCGACGCCTGGCCGCTGTGCCTCGACACCCAGGACGTCGACGAGATCGTGATGATCGTCGCAGCCATCTCGCCCGGCTTCGCCGGCATCAACCTCGAGGACATCTCGGCGCCGCGCTGCTTCGAGATCGAGGCCCGGCTGCGTGAGCGGCTGGACATCCCGGTCTTCCACGACGACCAGCACGGCACGGCGATCGTCGTACTCGCCGCGCTGACCAATGCCCTGCGCGTCGTCGGCAAGCGGCTCGCGGACATCCGGTTGGTCATGTCGGGAGCCGGTGCGGCCGGCAGCGCCATCCTCCGGCTGCTGCTGGAGGCCGGCCTGCGTCAGGTCGTCGTCGTGGACATCGACGGCATCATCCACCGGGACCGGCCGGGGCTGGACGAGTCGCTGCAGTGGATCGCCGAGCACACCAACGCCGACGGCATGACCGGCACCCTTCGCGACGCCATCCAGGGCGCCGATGCATTCGTCGGTGTGTCGGCGCCGAACCTGCTGAGCGGGGACGACATCGCGAGCATGGCGGACCAGGCGATCGTCTTCGCGCTGGCCAACCCGATCCCCGAGATCGATCCGGTGGTCGCCAGCCAGTACGCCGCGGTGGTCGCGACCGGACGGTCCGACGCGCCGAACCAGATCAACAACGTCCTCGCCTTCCCGGGAGTGTTCCGAGGACTGCTGGACGCCCACAGCCGCTCGATCGATCACGCCCTGATGGTCGCCGCGGCCGAGGCGATCGCGTCGGTCGTGTCCCAGGACGAGCTCAACCCGCACTACATCGTGCCGTCGGTGTTCAACGCCGAGGTACACCACGCGGTGGCGGCTGCGGTACGCGAGGCAGCGACTGCTAGTCGTCCGGCTGACTGAGCCGGCCGAGCTCCTCGCCCAGCGCCTCGCGGATCGCCGCGGCCAGCTCCTGCTGGAACACCGTGACGACCGCCTGCCCGGCCACCGGCACGAGTGCCTCGATCGCCCGCAGGACCCGGGCCCACTCCTCCTCGGGCATGCCAGCCTCCGCGAACGGACGCCAGATCTGCTCGCGTACTCGCGACACGAACTCCCGGGCGATCGCCGACAGGTGGTCGGACAGCACTGGCAGCAGATCGATCACGCTGTCCGGCTCCAGGCCGAGTGCGATCGCCTGGGCACCGGCTCGGACGACACTCGGCTGTAGCAACAACAGCCGGTCGTCGTCGATCCGCTCGGCCAGCCCCAGGTCGACGATCCGCTCGACCAGGTCGTCTTCGCGGTCGATGCCGGCCATCGCGGTCAGGGTGTCCCGCGAGATCTCCTCGGGCTGTTCCTCGACCCCGACCGGGCTGTCCAGCCGCCGCAGCAGGTCGAGAGCGTGGCCAGCGAGGCCCGGGCCGGGCTCCTGCATCGCCCGCTCGACCGCAGACAGCGTGTAGCCGCGATCCAGCAACTCCCGGACGAGCAGCAGCCGATGCACGTGGTCGCGGTTGTAGTAGCCGGTACGGCCGACCAGGCGTGGCGGTGGGAGCAGGCCGCGGCTGGCGTACGCGCGGACGTTGCGCACCGTCATGCCGACCCGCGCGGCCAGCTCGTCGATCGTCAGGTCGGTCGATCCGTCGCCGGTGGCGGTGACCGATCGGGGCACGGCGTTCATGTCACATCAAGGATGTCAGATGGACGGGTACAGAACCGCTGGGTCGGGATGCCACCATTGAGGCATGCCCGGCGAGCGACCCCGCGACCCCCAGGAGCACAGCGACCCGACCAGCGAGCTGCCCGAGGATCGACCTGGCGATCCCATCGGCAGCGACGGGGAGATCGCGTCGTACTCCGGCCGGCTGCTCGTGGCGTCGCCGACCCTGCGGGACCCGAACTTCGCGCGAACCGTCGTGCTGATCCTGGACCACGACCACACCGGCACGCTCGGGGTCGTGCTCAACCGCCCGCTCGAGGTCGAGGTGCGCGACGTCCTGCCGGACTGGACCGGCGACGTTAGCGCGCCGAGTTCGCTGTTCGGCGGCGGACCGGTCGCCACCGACTCGGCCCTCGCGATCGGGGTGCTGACGCCGTCGGCCGACGAGGCGCCGCTCGGCTGGCGGGCGATGTACGGCCGGGTCGGCCTGGTCGACTTGGACACCCCGGTCGAGGTGCTGACCGGGGCGCTGACCGGACTCCGGATCTTCGCCGGCTACGCGGGCTGGTCGCCGGGTCAGCTCGAGGACGAGATCGCCGAGGGCTCCTGGCTGGTCGTCGACGGCGTGGACGACGACCTGACGACCGAGGCGCCGGTCGGGCTGTGGTCCCAGGTGCTGCGGCGGCAGCCGGGCAACATCCGGCTGCTTGCCACCTGTCCCGAGGACCCGTCCCAGAACTGACCCGGCGCCCGGTCGCCAGTCAGCCGGTGAGCCGCTGGTAGGGCACCGGCGGCATCGTCAACGGCAACGCGGCCAGCCGCATCAGCTCGAGTGCGTTGTCGTCGCCCGCGGTCTTGTTGAGCCGGAGCCGGCCGCAGTCGAGACACCGGTGGACGAGGACCCAGCGACCCTCGCCGCGGACGGTGACCGCGATCGGCTCCATGCCGCCGGGACACTTGGCCTCCCGGTCACCGGGCGCGTTGCGATCGAGGTGCCGAGACCACAGGCATTGGGGACAGTGATTGCGATGAGCGGTTCCGGGTGCGTCGAGTGATACGGCTACGCCGCAGTGACCACACCGGAACGAACGTGCGAAAGCCAATCCATTGAACCTTTCAGAGGGCGGACCTGCGTGCGGATGGACATGGCCGCCTCCTTTCAGTCGTACGGACAGCTGCGACGCGATCTCACTACGCGCTGGTTGCGAAGTCAACCGGTTTTCGGAGACAACCAGACTGCGCCCCTCGGTCGTCTACTGCATGACGCTGCCACTCGAGGGGAGATCGCCATGAACGGTCTGGCCGTCAAACGACTTGTGTACTGCGGAGCGACTGTGCTCGGTCTGTCGTCCGCTCTGTCCGGTGTCGCCGCATCTGCGGCCGCACCCGCGACCTGCGGGGGTCGGGTCGCGACCATCGTCGGCACCGACGCCGCCGACGACATCGTCGGAACGCCCGGCAACGACGTGATTCAAGCCAAGAAGGGCTTCGACACGATCGACGGACGAGGTGGAAACGACCTGATCTGCGGGGATCGGGGAGCCGACACGATCGCCGGAGGGGCCGGTGCCGACCGGATCCTCGCGGGAACCGGCGGCTACGTCGGCGACGACGAGGGCACCGGCACCTGGTTCGGCAACAAGGTCACCGGCGGGCCGGGTGACGACTATCTGTCCGGGGGGCCGGACCACGACATCGATTGGCCGGACTTCGGCTCGACGCCCGACACCGTCTCGTTCCCCGGCGCCACCGGGCCGATCACGGTACGAGCCGACGGCACCGTGACCGGAGCCGGGATCGGCACCGACACGCTCGCTCCCGACTTCGAGCTGATCGTCGGCACGCCGTTTGCGGACCAGATGTCCACCGTCGGTGCCCGCTCCGACCTGTCCGGGCTCGGCGGCAACGACCAGCTGCGCGTCCAGGCGGGCCTGATCGACATCCAGCTCACGGGCGGTGACGGCGCTGATCGCCTCGACGGCCAGGCCGCCACGAAGTGGATGGTCTTCGAAGGTGGTGCCGGGAACGACCTTCTGCTCGGGAGCGCGGGCGGCGACCAGCTCGATCCGGGCACGGGCGTCGACGTCGTCAAGTCCTTCGGCGGCAACGACGACGTGCTGTCCCGACACGGGCCGGTCGACCTGGCGAGCGACGTCACGGTGGACACCGGCAGCGGAAACGACCTGATCGCGGTCGGCGACCAGTCCGACGGCACAACAGTCGACGCCGGCCCGGGCCAGGACACGTTGGAGGCCTCCGCGGGCAGCGGCGACGCGCAGGTGGATGCCACGGCAGGCAGCTTCGAGGTCGGAGCCACCGTCGTTCACTTCGCCGGGACCGAGCGCTACCGATTGGGCGGCGACGCCGACGGCAACGTGACGTTCCTCGGCAGCGACGCGCCGGAGACCGTCCGGATGGCTCCTCCGCAGATCGGCGACGCCAGCTTCTTGCTTGGCGGTGGCAACGACAGCATCCAGCTTCGTTTGGTCTTCGCCCAGAACGTCCACGTCGAGGGTGGGCCCGGCAACGACGATATCGGTGGCAGCTGGACCAATGACGACCTGATCGGCAACGCCGGCGACGACACGATCGACGGGTCACGTGGCGACGCCGACCACTGCGAGGCCGAGCACGTGGTCAACTGCGAGAGCTGAGGTACGGATCAGCCGGTCGTGACGATGCCGTGGTCGAAGGCGAAGACGATCGCGGCCGACCGGTCCCGGAGTCCGAGTTTGGCGAAAATGTGCCCGACATGGCTCTTGACCGTCACCTCGGAGATCACCAGCGAATCAGCGATCTCGGCGTTCGTCCGGCCGCGTCCGATCAGCCGGAGGACGTCGAGCTCGCGCGGGGTGAGCTCATCCAGAGTCGGCGACCGGCGGACGCCGCCGGTGGCAGCCTCGCGATAGGTCGCAAGCACCCGGCCGGTGACGGAGGGGTCGAGCCACGAGTCGCCGCAGGCCACGGTGCGGACCGCCTTGATCAGCTCCTCGGCCGGGCTGTCCTTGAGCAGGAAGCCCGC
>DATFRX010000531.1:0-2362 GCA_035262905.1 Nocardioidaceae bacterium | reverse complement strand
CCTGCGAGACGCTGAGCGCTTCGGCCAGGCTCGCCGCCGAGTCGTCCAGCGCGGACGTCTCGTAGAACGGCGGCTCGTGGCGGTCCATGTCGCGTAGCGTAGTCAGCTCGGCTTCGGCTCGTCCATGGTCAGCCGCTCGATCACCAGCTCGGTGACGTCGCCGAGCACCTCGATCTGCTCCTCGGACAGCTGGTCGATCAGGTTCTCGCGCACCGACCGTACGTGGTCGGGCGCGGCAGCCTGGATCGCCCGCCAGCCCTGGTCGGTCAGCAGGACCATCGCCCCTCGGCCGTCGCCGGCGCATTCGGCGCGGGTCACGAGTCCGCGCTGTTCCATGCGCCGGACCTGGTGCGACAGCCGGCTCGGGGTCCACAGCATGAGCGCGGCAAGCTCGTTCATCCGCATCGTCCGGCCCCGCGCCTCCGAGACGTTGGACAGCACGTCGTAGTCCGGCTCGGACAGGCCGGCGTCCTGGGCGAGGTCGCGATTGATCCGCAGGTCGAGCAGGGCGCGCATCCGCCGGTAGCCCCGCCAGGCCCGATCCTCACGTGCCGTCAGCCATCGTGTCGCGGTCACATTCCGAGCGTACCGAAGATGTTGACATGTCATCGACCTCTGCCTAGCGTTGTTGTTGACATGTCCTCGATATCGAGAGTCCGCCCGTGACGCTCCGACTCAAGATCCATCGGCCCGTGCGCCGACTCGTCCAGCTCTACGTCGGGCTCGTCCTGTTCGGGGCGAGCATGGCGATCATGCTGCGAGCCGGTCTGGGGCTCAACTCCTGGGATGTGCTGCACCAGGGCATCTCGGAGCGGACGGGTCTGCGGTTCGGCTGGGTCGTGATCGCGGTGAGCGCCGTCGTGCTCCTGCTCTGGATCCCGCTGCGGCAACGACCCGGCCTCGGGACGATCAGCAACGCGATCGTGGTGGGCCTGGCCGTCGATGCCTTTCTCGCGATCCTCCCGCACACGTCGTCGATGCCGGTACGGGTGGGCGCTCTCGTCACAGGAGTCGTACTCAACGGCGTCGCCACCGGTCTCTACGTCGGCGCCAATCTCGGACCGGGTCCACGCGACGGCCTCATGACCGGTCTGGCCGCCCGGGGGCACTCGATCCGGGTGGTCCGAACCGGCATCGAGGTCACCGTGCTGGCGATCGGCTGGGTGATCGGCGGCACGGTCGGCATCGGGACCGTGCTCTATGCGGTGAGCATCGGACCACTCGCCCACTTCTTCATCCCGCTGTTCAGCGTGCCGGTGCCGACCTCGGCAGAGCCGGCGCCGGCCGAATCCGACGACGATGCCCAGGAACCCCGCGATGACAGCGCTGCGCTTCGGTCTCGACATCTCGACGTCGGCTGCTGCTGACGCCGACCCGGTCGCCGACGCGCGAGCGGCCGAGGATCTCGGCTTCGACTTCGTATCGGCGTCGGACCACCCGTCGGGCACGCATCCGACGTACGAGACCTGGACGATGCTGACCTGGATCGCCGCCGCAACGTCGCATGTCCAGGTCGCGACCCGGGTGCTCGGTGTTCCGTACCGCTCGCCCGCGATGGTGGCCAAGATGGCCGAGTCGCTCGACCGGCTGTCCGGCGGCCGGCTGATCCTCGGGCTCGGCGGCGGCGCGTCCGACGAGGAGTTCCGGTCGTACGGTCTCGCGGTCCGCCCGCCACGCGAGAAGGTAAACGCTTTGGCCGAGGCGGTACGGGTGATCCGCGGGCTCTGGACGCAGCCGCGGCTGACGTACGAAGGCACGCACTATCGCACCGACGACGCGCCGCTGGAGCCGAAGCCGACCCGGCCGATCCCGATCTGGCTCGGGACCTTCGGGCGCCGGTCGCTGGCGATCACCGGTGAGCTGGCCGACGGCTGGATCCCGTCGCTCGACCACGCCGGCGGGCCCGATCGGATCGCGGATCTGCACCGCCAGGTCGCCGACGCAGCACGAGCCGCCGGACGGAACCCGGCCGACCTCACCTACGCCTGCAACCTGACGGTCCGCGTCACCGACGACGGCGACTCGACGCAGGCCGACATCGCGGGCTCGATCGATGCCGTGGCGAAGCAACTCGCTGACCTGGCCGCCATCGGCTTCGACGCGTTCAACCTGATGCCGGTTGGCGACGGCCGGACGCGACAGGTCGAGCTGCTTGCGGCCGGGGTCGTGCCGCGGACGCGTCAAGCCGTCGAGTGAGCGCAGTCAGATCGGCTCTGGTGAGGGAAGTGCTCGCAGTGATCCGGTCGCGACGATGCTGACGTCGCCGGCGACTGTGACGCGTTCGATCGCCTCGCTCGAGCCGTAGACGGTCGCGACGATGGTGCTGGGTCGGCCGACGAAGCGGCCCTGCGACAACCCGATC
>DATFRX010000530.1:0-2396 GCA_035262905.1 Nocardioidaceae bacterium | reverse complement strand
GCTGATCCACCAACCGGCGTCGCATGCGCCGGCCGGATCGGAGGCGGCCGACCGGCCGGGGCTCGACAAGCTGCTCTCGCTCGCGCGCGACAAGGGGATCCGGGTCTCCGAGCCGTTCACCGGGCTGTTCCGGTTCGACGGACAGCTCGCCATCCTCGGCCCGTCGCAGACCTACTACGAGCGGCTCTTGCGGGAGCCCGACGAGCTGCCCGATGGACCTGGCGTACGAAGTCGGGTCGGTGGCGCGCTGCGACGCGGGCTCGCCCGGCTGCCGATCGAGACCCTGAGCGACGACGCCGACGCCGGATCGGGCGACAACGCATCTGTTGTCACCCTGATCCAGACGTCAGGACATCGGCTGCTCTTCACCTCGGCGGCAGGCATCTCGGCGTTGCAGGATGCGGCCGACTTCTATGAGTCCTGGTACGGCGAGTTTGCCGGTGCCCCGTTGGACTTCATCCAGGCGCCGCATCACGGTCGGCCGGAGAGCCTTGGCCCGAGCGTCTTGAACCAGATGCTCGGCCGGCCGGGCGCGCCACACAACGACAGCTGTGTCGCCTTCATCAGTACGCCGCCGCGATGCGAGGACCTGCCCGCGCCCCAGGTCGTCGCTGCGCTCCGGCGTCGCGGCTGTGCGGTCACGGCAACCGCGGGTCGGGCGGCCTGCCACTCGGTCGGCGGGCCGCCCCGTCCAGAGTGGGCGAGCCTGTCGCCGATCGAGCCCTAGGGTCGGTCAGCCCCCGATCGCGGTGCCCAGCGTTGCGAAATTGGGCATCGAATCGGGTGCCGGTGCACTGATTTCGTTGCGCAGTGGCACGAGCTCTGGCCGATTGATGCCGCGACGCTAGTTCCCTAGTGGACCAGGCGGGCCCTGACTTCAGTCCCCTAGTGGGCCAGGCAGGCTCTGCTGTACGCCTCAGAACTCCTCGTGCCGATCGGAATCTGCCCCCGCAGCGTCGCCACGATCCAGCGCCGCGAGCCGCTCCATCGCGTCGTCGCCGAGCTCGAAGTCGAAGACCGACGCATTGGTCCGCTGCCGCTCGGCATCGGTCGACTTGGGAATCGTCACGATCCCCTGCTGGACGTCCCAACGCAGCATGACCTGCGCCGGAGTCCGTCCGTACTCCTCGGCGATCGCCCCGATCGTGGGGTCGGCGGTGAGCCGCTGCTGGCGTCCGAGCGGGCTCCAGGCCTGGGTGACGACGCCGATCTCGTCGTGGAAGGCGCGGGCCTCCCGACGCGCGACCGCCGGCGACAGCTGGATCTGGTTGACCGCCGGAACGACGCCGACCTCGTCGATCAGCCGCCGCAGATGGGCCGTCTTGAAGTTTGAGACGCCGACCGAGCGGATCAATCCCTGGTCCTTCTGCTCGACCATCGCCCGGTAGGAGTCGACGTACTTGTCGAGCCGCGGCAGCGGCCAATGGATCAGGTAGAGGTCGACGTAGTCGAGCCCGAGTCGTTCGAGGCTCCGCTCCAACGCCGCCTTGCCGGACTCGTAGCCCTGCTCCGATCCGCGCAGCTTCGTCGTGACGTAGAGCTCCTCGCGTGGCACACCGGACGCCGCGAGGCCTCGCCCGACGCCCACCTCGTTCTCGTACTTCGCCGCCGTGTCGATCAGCCGGTAGCCGATCTCGATCGCGGTCGGCAGCGCCCTGGCCGCCTCGTCGTCGCTCATCGGCCAGGTGCCGAGGCCGAGCAGTGGGATCACGTGGCCGTCGTTCAGCGGGATCGTCGGGATCGGCGTCGCCAGGGGTGCGGTCATGCCCGACATCGTACGAGCGGCGCCGCACCGGGAGTTCGGTGACGACGCCGCTCGCCGAGGGTCTGGCTCAGCTGCAGCCGCTGGTGCTGCCGCAGCCCTCGCAGACGAAGCAGGATCCGGCCGGGCGCATCTTGGTGCCGCAGGTGAAGCACAGCGGTGCATCCACCGAGGCACCCATAGTCTCCATCAGCTCGGCCGACGTGTGGGCGGACTCGGGTGCCGGCTTCGCTGCCGGCGACTCGGCCTTGGCGGCCTCGGACGACTGCGACGGGGACTCGCGCAGCGACTCGGCTTCGGACACCGAGGCGACGTCGTCGACCTCCTCGTAGGAGCCGGTGTCGAGCTGACGCTTGCGCTCGTCGGCGGTGTAGATGCCGAGCTCGGCCCGCTTCTCGAACGGCAGGTAGTCGAGCGCCAGGCGCCGGAAGATGTAGTCCATCACCGACTGGCTCATCCGAATGTCCGGGTCGTCGGTCAGGCCGGCCGGCTCGAACTTCATGTTGGTGAACTTCTTGACGTACGTCTCGAGCGGCACGCCGTACTGGAGTGAGATCGAGATCGCCATCGAGAACGCGTCCATCACGCCGGCCAGGGTCGAGCCCTGCTTGCCGAGCTTGAGGAACACCTCGCC
>DATFRX010000529.1:0-3046 GCA_035262905.1 Nocardioidaceae bacterium | reverse complement strand
CGCGAGGTTGCTGCGCAGCAGGCCAGCGAGCCGGTTGGCCTTGCCGTCGAGCGACAGCGTGCTGCCCTCGATCTTCTCGTAGTGCTCGAGCTCGGTCTGGAACAGCCGGATCATCTCGACGCCGAGGCCGGCCGCACCGGCCATCGCGACCGCGGAATATTCGTCGGCCGGGAAGACCTTCTCGATGTCGCGCTGCGCGATGACGTTGCCCATCGTCGCGCGCCGGTCGCCGGCCATGACGACGCCGCCTGGGTAGGTCGCCGCAACCACGGTGGTGGCGTGCCGGAACTGGTCGGCGCCCAGGCTGTTGGTCAGCGCGGCGGCCTGATGCCCGGGCAGCAGCTCAGGCGCCTGGCCGCCGAGGAACTGGGCGAACGACGACGACCCGGGGGTCAGATAGGCATGCGGCAACCGACCCCACGTCGGTGGCTGAACGGTCACAGCACCTCCTCAAGCGCATACACCGATGCTGTGACCAACGTGCTGGATGGGACGATCGGCTCGCTGCGGTCGCTCACTGGCCACCCTTCTGAACGAAGCCACGCACGAACTCCTCGGCGTTCTCCTCGAGCACCTCGTCGATCTCGTCCAGAATCGCGTCGACGTCGTCATCGAGGCGCTCCTTGCGCTCGGTGACCTCCTCGGTCGACTCGGCCTGGGGCGCCTCTTCCTCCTCGCTCTGCTTGCGCGGAGTCTTCTGCTGCTGTCCGCCGTCTCGGGCCACGCTGCACCTCCGTCTCGCGTCCGATCTCGACAATCTCGACCCTACAAGGGCGACGCGACACTACGCCCATCATTGGCAGTAGCGAAACCTCGCAAAACGCCCGGCGTGTCTCGGAATCTGGCTGCCGCCGGTGATTCCCGGCACCGATGAGGGCTCAGCCGCTGGTGAGGGCGCTGAGCAGGTCCTCGGCGGTCTCGGACCGGTCGAGCAGCGCGCCGACGTGGTCCTTGCTGCCACGCAGCGGCTCGAGGGTCGGAATCCGCTGCAGCGACTCGCGGCCGGGCAGGTCGAAGATCACCGAGTCCCACGACGCCGCGGCGATCGACTGCGGATACTGCGCGAGGCAGCGGCCGCGGAAGTACGCCCTGGTGTCGGGCGGCGGATTGATGATCGCGTCCGCCACCTCGTCGTCGGTGAGCAGCCGCTGCATGCGGCCCTTGCGTACGAGCTGGTGGTAGAGCCCCTTGTTCTCGCGGACGTCGGCGTACTGCAGGTCGACCAGGTGCAGCTTCGGGTGCTCCCAGCCAATGCCGTCGCGGGCCCGATAGGACTCGAGCAGGTCGAGTTTGGCGACCCAGTCGAGCTCCTCGCGGCATTTCATCGGGTCGGTCTCGAGTCGGGTCAGGATCGACTCCCATCGGTCGAGCACGTCGGCCGTCGCCGGGTCGACCTCACCGGTCCGGTCGACGAACGCCCTGGCCTGCTCGTAGTAGGCCCACTGGATCTGGATCGCGGTCATCTCGCGCCCGTCCTTGAGCCGGATGAGATGGCTCAGGCTCGGGTCGTGGCTGACCGACCGCAGCTCGGCCACCGGTCGCTCGATGCCGAGGGTTCCCGGCAGGGCACGGGCCTCGATCATGGCGAGTACGAGTGCCGTCGTCCCGAGCTTGAGGTAGGACGCGATCTCCGACTGGTTGGCGTCGCCGATGATCACGTGCAGCCGGCGGTATTTGCTCGGGTCGGCGTGCGGCTCGTCGCGGGTGTTGATGATCGGACGCTTCAGAGTCGTCTCGAGTCCGACCTCGACCTCGAAGTAGTCGGCGCGCTGGCTGATCTGGAAGCCGTGCTCACTGCCGTCCTGCCGCAGGCCGACCCGACCGGCCCCGCAGAACACCTGCCGCGTCACGAAGAACGGGATCAGGTGCTCGACGATGTCGCCGAACGGGGTCGCCCGGTCCATCAGGTAGTTCTCGTGGGCGCCGTAGGACGCGCCCTTGTTGTCGACGTTGTTCTTGTAGAGCACGATCGCCGGGTGGTTCGGGATCTGCGACGCGAGTGCCGATGCCCGGCGCATGACGGCCTCGCCGGCCTTGTCCCAGCGGACCACGTCGAGCGGATTGGTGCACTCCGGCGTGGAGTACTCCGGATGCGCGTGGTCGACGTAGAGCCGGGCCCCGTTGGTCAGGATGACGTTGGCGAGACCGAGGTCCTCGTCGGTGAGCTGGGTCGGATCGGCGGCGTCGCGGGTCATCTCGAATCCCCGGGCATCGCGCAGTGGGCTCTCCTCCTCGAAGTCCCACCGGGCCCGCCGGGCCTGCCGTCCCGCGTTGGCCCACGCGTTGACCACCTGGGTCGAGGCGAGCATCGGGTTGGCACCGGGCTGACCCTGTACGGAGATGCCGTACTCGACTTCGGTGCCCATCACCCGGCGAACGCTCACGACGTCGGTCACCATCTCAGCGTACGGGGCCGGGGCCGAAGGCCTGGTCAGGCGGGCTCGATTCGCGTGCCAGCCGCTTGCCGAGGTGGACGGCGTCCGGGGCACAGGCGTAGTGGCCGAACCGTCGCACGTCCTCGTAGCCGGACGTGCGGTAGAGCGTGATCGCGTCGAGCTGCGGCTGGCCGGTCATGAGCAGCGCCCAGTCCGCCCCCTGCGCGGCCGCGGTCGCCTCCAGATGCGCCAGCATCGCCCGCGCGTGGCCGCGCCCACGAGCGCGTTTGATCACGTACATGCGCTTGATCTCGACCGGCCGCTCCCCCGGCACTCCGAATGTCTCGGGGTCGAGCCGACGCCAGCCGCCGATCGCGATCGGCTCGTCGGCGTCGTAGGCCACGAAGAACGCTCCGTCCGGCGCGGCGAACTCACCGGGCTCGACCGGGGTGCCGTCGGCCTCGCCGTAGATCGAGATGTACACGGCCTGCAGGTCCTCGACCAGGCGGGCGACGTCGGGATGCTCGTACGGCACCTGCCGGATCGCGAGGGATCGCGGCTGCGGCGGGCGAATCGTCACACCGACATTCTGCCCGGGCGGCCCAAGCCGGGGCGTCCGCGCCACTGAGGGTAGGCAAATCCCGAGACACGCCGGCGTGTTTCAGGATTTG
>DATFRX010000528.1:0-3648 GCA_035262905.1 Nocardioidaceae bacterium | reverse complement strand
GTCGCGCTGCTGGTCGGAGCCGGCGACAACGGCGGCGACACGCTGTATGCCGGAGCCCGGCTGGCCCGCCGCGGAGCGCGGGTCGACGCGGTGCTGCTCGCACCCGACAAGGCCCACCCCGGCGGCCTGGCGGCGCTTCGCGCGGCCGGTGGCGTGGTCACCGAGGGCATCCCGGCCGGTGCCGACCTGGTCCTGGACGGGATCGTCGGCATCGGCGGCAAGCCCGGACTGCGACCGGACGCACTGGACCAGGTCGAGACGATCGAGCGACTCGGCGTGCCGGTGGTGGCCGTGGACGTGCCGAGCGGGATCGACGTCGACACCGGCGAGACGTCGCAGGCGCACGTCCGCGCCGACGTCACGGTCACGTTCGGCACCCACAAGATCGGGTTGCTTGCGCCACCGGGTGCGGCGGCGGCCGGGGTCGTGGACCTGGTCGACATCGGCTTGGGGCCGTGGCTCGACGAGCCGGCGATGACCGCGCTGCAGGCCGACGACGTGAGTGCCCTGCTGCCGGAGCCGGCCCGGGCCGCGCACAAGTACACCCGCGGCGTCGTCGGCGTGGCGGCCGGCTCGACCGACTACACCGGCGCCGGGGTGCTGGCCGTGGCGGGTGCGTCCTGCGGCATCGCCGGCATGGTGCGCTACGCCGGTCCCGCAGCCGTCGCCGATCTCGTGCGGCTTCGGACCCCGGAGGCAGTCGTAGGCGCCGGTCGGGTCCAGGCCTGGGTGGTCGGCTCCGGAGGGGGCGATTCCGCCCCGGACGCGTTGCGGCGGGCGCTGGACGACGGGGTTCCGGTCGTCGTCGACGCCGACGCACTCGGCTCGGTGCCGGACCGGTTCGAGGGGCCGGCGATCCTAACGCCGCACGCCGGCGAGCTCGCCGCGATGCTGTCGGTCGAACGCTCCGAGGTGGAGTCGCGGTCGCTGCACTACGTACAGGCGGCCGCGGACCGATGGGATGCCACCGTCCTGCTCAAGGGCTGGCGAACCCTCGTCGCCACGCCGGGTCAGCCGGTCGCCGCCAACTCGACCGGCGTGCCGTGGTTGGCGACTGCAGGAGCCGGTGACGTGTTGGCCGGTCTGATCGGGTCGCTCGCGGCCGCCGGGCTCTCGGCCCACGACGCGGCCAGAGTCGGTGCCTGGCTGCACGGAGCTGCCGCCACGGTCGCTGGCGCGGGCGGACCGCTGGTCGCGTCCGGAGTCGCCGACGCACTGCCCGAGGTGATCAGCCGAACCGTCGATGCCAGATGGTGAAGCGCAGCAAGGGGATGTAGCCCATCCGCTCGTAGATCGGCCGACCGGGATCGCTGCTCAGCAACATGGAGGGTAGCTCCGGCTCGCGCAGGGTCGCCCGCCACATCAGCGCTTCGCCGTGTCCATGGCCACGGTGCTCCGGCAGGGTCGCGAGCAGCGTGATGTCGTTGACACCGGAGTCGACGAAGGATCCGACGGCTGCCACCGGCTGATCGCCTTGCCAACCGACCCAGTAGTGCAGTCGGTCGTCGGCGAGTATGGCATCGTCGATGAAGCCAACGTCGATGCCTTCGAGCGGATAGCCGTACAGCATCACGTGCTCGAACGCCCGTAGCCCGGCGGCGTCGCGTACCTCGGTCACCTGGAGGTCGGACGGTCGTGGGTTCGCCGGTGCCGGTGGACGCAGCATGAGCGGGGGATGGCCCTCCAACTGCCAGCCGTGCTCGCGCAGATCGGGTGTCGGCCAGGCGCTGAACAACAGCACCTCGCCAGGCGCCGACTCGGCGTAGAAGTCGTTGAGGGTCGCCATCGTCGCGTCGACGGTGTGATCTCCCAACGGCGCCAGCAGCGTTGCCCCGTTGAAGAAACCGGCCGGGCGACCGAGGTTCGACGCCGCGAAGCCGTCGCTGGTGTGGACCCTGCCCGCCCATCGCCGTGACCGGAGCTGCGCTCGCGGCCACCCAGTTGGCGAGGAAGCGGCGGATCGCCGTGTCCTCGACGGGAGTCTCCGGCTCCCAGCCGGCACGCAGGCCCGGTTCGGCGTAGGACATCGAGACTCCCGTGATCGGCAGGGCCGCCGCAGCCATTGTCGGCGTACGGCGGGCCGCTGGTCCAGGAATCCGGGCGGCCTGACTGGCCAGGCAGTGGCCACGCTGAGCCGTCACTCAGTAGCCTCAGTGGGTGCCGGGCGCCCATCTCGACTTGCGGGTGCTTGGACCATTTGAGGTGCACGGCCCGGAGGGGCAGCTCACGATCCGCAGCGGCATGCAGCGACGACTGCTCGCGGCGCTCGTCGTGCAGCTCGGCTCGGTGGTGTCGGTCGACCGGCTGATCGACGTGTTGTGGGAGGGCAGTCCGCCGCGTACTGCGCCCACCAGCCTGCGTACGTATGTCGCCCGGCTCCGCGAGGGACTGCGCACCATCGCACCGGTAGAGGCGCCGATCACCACCCGACGACCGGGATACCTGCTCGACGTCGAGCCCGGTGCTCTCGACGCGCACCGATTCGAGGTCGCGGTCCGGCAGGCTCACGAGACGATGCTGGTCGATCCGGTCGCGGCCGCCGATGCGTTGCGTCGGGCGCTCGGCTGGTGGCACGGCCGCGCGTTCGCCGAGTTCGCCGACGCCGAGTTCGCCCGCCGCGAGGCGGCACGCCTCGAGGACCTGCGAGTCGTGGCCCGCGAGATCCGTACCGAGGCGCTGCTCGAGAGCGGAGACGTCGCCGAGGCGGTCGTAGCGGCAGAGACGCTCGTCGTCGAGCAGCCGCTTCGCGAACGCGCCCGCGCCGTGCTGATGGCGGCCCTGGCGCAGGCCGGCCGGTCGCGCGACGCCATCGACCTCTTCCGGTCCTACGAGCGGATGTTGCGTGAGGACTTCGGCCTGGATCCGTCGGACCGGCTTCGAACCCTCCATCAGCGGATTCTCGCCGAGCGCACCGGGACCGCTGACGGCTAGCGGGGCAGCCGGTCATTCCGTCCAGGTCTCGGTCGCGGCGATTCGGCGCCGCCACAGCCGCGTGGCTGCCCCACCGGGCTCCCATCGCTCGCTGAAGTCGACCAGCGAGCGCTGCCGAGTCAGCATCTCCCGCTGTCGATCGGACCAGGCTGGGCGTTCGCCGTACGCGTCGAAGAACTCGCCGAGGCAGTCGACGTGCCGGGGATGGTGGGCGCGCACGATCCACTCGCACCAGGCCAGGTCCTCGATCGGATCGCCGATGTGCGTCCACTCCCAGTCCACGACCGCGACGACCTCGAGTGTCGCCGGATCGAGCAGGACGTTGTTCGGGCCGTAGTCGCCGTGCACGAGGACCCGGCCGGTCTCGTCGGGGAGCACGTCTTTCGGTGGGATCCGGTGGATGCGGCGCAGTAGCTCGCCACAGGCGCGCAGAACACCGGCGGCCCACCCGGCGTCGATCAGGTCCTGGCCGTGGTCGCCCTCGATGAAGTCCATCGTGAGCTCCTGACCGGAGTCCACGACGGACGGCACCGGGATTCGGCCGCGCAGGGCGCGAAGTGCCGTCAGCTCCCGCTCTCGTCGCTCGGCGGCGTCCGGGCCCAGGTACGCCTTGGTCACCGTCCGGCCGTGTCGGAGCGTCCGGTTGGTGTACCCGTGCGGCAGCGGTTCCACGGACCCAGTCTGTCGACCGGGCCGTCACACCGCCTTGCTGACTGC
>DATFRX010000527.1:0-21355 GCA_035262905.1 Nocardioidaceae bacterium | reverse complement strand
GCCGAACTCGAAGCCGACCAAGATCAGCTCGGCCTTCGGATCATCCAGCAACCGCTGGCAGCAGGCCCGGACGGTCGGGGTCCAGAGCCGTCGGATCGCGGCTGCCGGCGGCCGGAGCGTCGCCACCGCGAGTCAGTACGGCCGCAAGGCGATCGGCGCTGGTGGGATGGCCGGCGCGGCCGGCGTCTGGGCCGTGACGCAGGCCAACAAGTGGACCTATCGGAAGCTGGACGGACGCCCGCCGCCGACGCAGACCGACGGCGAGGACAAGGCGACGGTGCCGGCCGAGCAGGCGTCCGAGCGGCCACCTCCGGACGACGCCCGGAAGTCGCCGGTGATCCCCGGCAAGGGACCCGACGGTCCACCGCCGCGGCACTCGGCCGCCAGCCTGGCGCGCCAGCAGGCCGTCCAGCGGCAGCTGTCGGTTCGCTCGCATCCGGGCAGCCCGGTCCGGGAGCACCCCTCGACACAAGAGCCGGCGACCAGGCCGACGCCGCGCGCGCCCGATCCGGCCGCACCGACTCCGTCGCCGACCCCACGAGCCAACTCGTACGACCGGGTGGTGAGCAACGGCCACGTCCACTACGTACGGCGGACACCTGACAAGAAGGATCGGCGCGAGCCGACGCGGGTGCCGATGTGACGGGGCGGCGGTGGGCGATCGTTGCCGTGGCGGCCTGTCTGGTCACCATGGCCCCGCTCATCGCCGTACCCCTGATCGTCGCCGTGCTGGTGGCCGGTGGAGCCGCCGCCGACGGGCCGACTGCCTGCGCGAACAACTCCGGCATCACGCAGATCGATGCCGCCGACACCGGCTCCACCGCCTCGCTCGCGTCGCTGAACGAGAAGCAGCGGGCGATCGCCGGGACGATCATCCTGGTCGGTCAGCAGCGTGGCATCGAGGTGAACGGGATCATCTCGGCGCTGATGACCGGCTACCAGGAGTCGAAGTACCAGGTGTACGCCAACGACGGCGCCGGCGGTGACCTGGGACCGGACCAGTACGGCATCGAACGATCGCTGATGCTGCCGCACGACGCCGTCGGCACCGACCACGGCTCGCTCGGCGTCTTCCAGCAGCAGTGGCCGTGGTGGGGCACGATGACCGAGCTGATGGATCCCCAGACCTCGGCCGAGAAGTTCTACGCCGCCCTGGTCCAGAAGGTGCCGAACTATCCGCAGCTCGATCCGGGCGACGTCGCCCAGACGGTCCAGGTGTCGGCGTACCCCGATGCCTACGACGCCTGGGAGCCGCTGGCTCGGGAGCTGCTCGCCCACGCCCGTGAGCTCGGGGGGCAGATCAGCATGTCCGGCCCCGGCTCCGGACCGGGGACCGCGACCGCCGTGTCAGACCTGTGCGGGCCTGGTGCCGCGATGGACTGTCCCGCGACCGGGCTCGCCGCCGAGCGCGGCCTGACGCCCGACGCCTTGCGGGTGCTGCGATGCGTCGACCAGCGCTTCGGCCGCCATACCTACCTCGGCGTCGGGGAGCGATCCAACAACCCGACGTCGGACCACCCCAGCGGCCGGGCCGTCGACATCATGATCGACCGCTGGAACACCAAGCTCGGAAACGCCGAGGGCTGGCGGATCGCGCACTGGGTCGCCGACAACGCGGCCGGCCTCGGCGTGACGTACGTGATCTTCGACGCCCGGATCTGGTCAACAGAGCGGGCCGACGAGGGCTGGCGGCCCTATCAGCATCCGTCGGGCGCGACCGATCCGACGTCGTTGCATCGCGACCACGTCCACGTGTCGGTGGCGGGCAACTCGGCCGGGCAGCCAAGTCTCAGTGGCCGCTGGCAGCCGCCGCTGCGGCCCGGCTCGTACGTGGTCACCGCGCCCTTCGGCTCCTGCTCGGACCTCTGGGCGTCGTGCCACACCGGCGTCGACCTGGCGGCCCCGGTCGGCACCCCCATCTACGCCGCGCACTCCGGCCGGGTGACGACGGTGGGCTACGACGCCGACGGCTACGGCAACTACACGGTGATCTCGGTCGAGAACATCGACGTCTACTACGCCCACCAAACCTCGATCCGGGTCCACACCGGTCAGATCGTCGCCGCCGGCCAGCTGATCGGCACCGTCGGCGACACCGGCAACACCACCGGACCGCATCTGCACTACGAGATCCGCGTCGACGACCAGGCGATCGATCCCGAACCGTTCATGATCGCGCGCGGCGTCAACCTGAGGGAGCTGGCATGAGTCGCCTACGAGGCAGTTGGCTGCTGATCGGCGCCGTCGTCGCCGGTCTGATCGGCATCGTGTGGCTGTGGCCGTCGACGCCGTCCGCGGATCCGTCGCAGGACCGGGTGGTGCCCACGGGAAATCGGTCGATCCAGCCGTACCTGTTCGTCGGACCGCCCAAGCACGGCGGCAGCCACGACGAGCACCAGTGGACCGACGAGCCCTGGCGGCCGGTCGCGATCGGGTTCGCCCGCGACTTCGCCGATCCGGGCAAGGGGGTGCGCGACTGGCGGCAGCGGGTCGGGCGCTGGGTCTCCGACTACCTCGCCGAGCAGTACGCGCACACCGCTCGCTATCGGATCCCGGTCGCCGACCTCGTACGCGTGATCGGGCCGAAGCAGGCTGGCCAGGCGGTGAGCGTCACGGCGGTCTACGACACCGGGCTCGCCCTCGAAGTCCAACTCGAGGTCTTCCCGATCACCGGGTGGAAGGTCGTGCAGGCGATGCCGGCCGAGCCCGCCGAGAACATCTGACGCCGAAGGGAGACCGACATGGCCGCCGACAAGGACAAGTCGGGTGACGTCGTCTGGGCCGTGATCGCGGCCGCGTTGTTCGGCGTTCCGGCGATCGTCCTCAGTGCCGCCAGCGACGGCTGGGATCGGGCGAGCACCTGGCTGCTGGCGCATCACGTCCTCGCTCCGGCAGTCGAGAACCCGGTGCTCGTGGTGCCGAGCACCCATGGAGCCGGTCTCGACTGGGTCCGGATCGGGATCGGGCTGGGTGCCCTCGCCGTCCTGACCCTGACCATCCGCCTGGTGGCGAACCTTGCGTACTCCGGGTTGGCCCGTCGCGGACACCCGAGCCGTCCCGAACGCTAGCTCGGCGCCTCAAGTGGCGCATGGTGTCCCGGTCCTTGTGTCGAGTGGCGCACGGTGTCGCGCGAAAGGGCCGATGGCGAGGCATCATGCGCCACTCGGCGGTCGACTTGGTGCGGCTAGGCTCGGCCCCCAGTCGACGAGGAGGACTCCGATGGCCAAGCGAGCTCGCACCCGTCAGCGTGCTGAGTCGGCGACCGAGGTCGGTCCACGCCAGCCCTGTCCGTGCGGTTCCGGCAAGCGCTACAAGGCCTGTCACGGCGCCAAGGGCGGTGCTGCTCCCTACGTGCGGCGACCGTTCGAGGGACTCCCGGGCGAGTGTGACTGGGTCGCGCTGCGCGAGTTCGTCCCGTCGGCTACCGCCTCGCTGCGACTCGCCGACGACGCCGACCGGACGATCCTGGCCTGCTCGCTCCTGCCGATGGCGATGCCCGCAATGGTGCGTCCCGACGGCACGATCTGGCTCGGCCTGCAGGTACAGCACGCCTTCGGTGACCCGAGCCGCGACCTGGCGTACGCGCTGGAGCTGGCGCTCGAGTCGGAGTCGGGCACCGATGTCCAGGTGGTCTCCGACCCCGGACCCGGGACGCGGCTGCAGGACCGGCTGGATCCCAAGGCGAAGTTCGAGGTCGAGGTGCACGACGGGTTCGACTTCTGGGTCGCCGACGTCGACGACCCGACCGGCGAGATCGCCGCCACCCTGGAGTCGGCCAACGAGTCCGCGGCACCGACGGCTCGACTCGATGCCGCCGACGCGGCGTACTGGACCCGGATGGGCGATCGCGAGTTCCTGCGCTGGGTGCTGCCGCAGGACGAGGACGCGGTGCTCGACGCCCTGGCCAGGCTGCATGCGGCCGGTGAAGATCGGCTGCGCGACGACAGCCGGCTGATCGGTTCATTCCGGGCATACGGTCTGATCGTGCCGGTATGGGAGCTTCCCAGCGGTACCGGGTCGGAGCCGCTCGAGGAGCCGATGAAGGCGATGTCCGGCCGCCTCGACGATGCCCTGGCCAGCAAGGAACCGCTGTCCGCCACCGAACGATCCGCGCGTAACGGACTCGCCAGTCGGCAGCTCACCATCCACTGATTCCGAAGGTGTTTACCTCTAACACTCCGGAAATCGCGGTAATTACGGCAATCCGTTCAGGAGACGACAAGACCTTGCGCGTATCTAGGGGCCTGACTACTGTGTGGCGCAGCCCGGTTGTCGTTGTTTCCCCCGTCAGCGACAGCCGGGTCTATTCATGCCTCGGAAACCGGTCGCCGTCGCACCGGACAGGACATGCAGCGGGGGCCGCCACGCCCTGATCCGAGCTCGGACCCGGCGATCGCCACGACCTCGATGCCGGCCTCCTCGAGCCGGGCATTGGTCTCGACGTTGCGCTCGTAGGCGACCGCGATCCGGGGCGCGATGGCGAGCGTGTTGTTGCCGTCGTCCCACTGCTCGCGCTCGGCGGTCACCGGATCGAGCCCGGTGTGGATCCAGCGCAGCTCGTCGATGCCCATCGCCTTCGCGGCCGCCTCGAAGAACGGATCCGGCCCGGTCACGTTGAGCACGATGCTCTCGGGCGTCGACGCGTTGGCCGTGAGCGTGTAGGCCACGAGCGAGTTGGCCACGTTGGGGTAGACCACGACCTTGTCGACGTCGACCATCGTGACGACCGTGTCGAGGTGCATAGTGGCCCGCTCCTGCGCGATCGGCACCGCGAGGACGGTGTGCGCCAGGTCGTAGGCGAACAACTGCCGGGCGAACCGCTCGACGCCGGCCGGAGTCGTACGCTCGCCGACACCGATCGCCACGACGCCGGCGGCGAGCTGGAGTACGTCGCCGCCCTCGACATGCTCGAGATCGCCGCCATGCATGCGATCCATCTCGCGAAAGCGCGGGTGCTGGGCGTAGATCAGCTCGGTCAGCTGCGTCTCCCGCTCACGGGCCGGCATCGCGAGGCTGGTGACCGCGACCCGGTCGCGCAGCCACACCGAGGAGTCCCGGGTGAACAGCAGGTTGGGCAGCGGGTGGATCAGGAAGTCGTCGTGGGCCAGCAGGCTCGACACGAGTGAGTGCTGGACGCGGAGCTCGTCGTTGCGGACGCCGGCGATCAGCGCCTGCGACAGCGCGGCGGGCGACATGTCGTGCAGCGCTTCGTTGAGATAGGCCCGGACCGTGTCGCCGACATGCAGATTGGCGCAGACCTGGGTGATCGCGAGCTGCCGCGAGGCCGGGTCCTCGAGCGTCTCGACCAGCAGCTCGGCGAGGTAGAGGACCTCGACGCCACGCTCGCGGAGTGCGGCCGCGAACGCGTCGTGCTCCTCCTGCGCCCGGCTGATCCATGGGATGCCGTCGAACAGCAGTGAGTCGTTGTTGCGCGGCGTCAGTCGTTTCAGCTCTGGGCCCGGACGGTGCAGCATCACGGTCTCGAGCGGGCCGACCTCGCTGTCGGCGCCCATCAATGGTGTCGTCATACCTGCTCCCGAGATTCAGTCTGCCCGATTTCCTCGACGGCTGGTACGGCTCGAAGGGTACCCGCCAAGAGCATCGGAACGGTCACACAGCCGGCTGCGACGAAGACGGCGATGCCGGAGTCGTTGAGCAGGGTGCCGAGCAGGGCGGCCGTCGCGGCGCCCACTCCGGCGGCCAGCTCGAGCGGAGTCGCCTCGGCCAGCATCCGGCGGCCCGGCCCGTCCTGCGGCCAGAACAGCCCGATCAGCGCCACGATCAGGAACGGCGCCAGGATCGCGACCGGACTGTGCAGCAGGAGGTACAGGCTCGCGTCCAGCTTGCGCTCCACGACCTCCCACGCGGTGCCGTCGAGGAGTTGACCGACGAAGCGGCCGAGATGAGTCTGGTCGTCGCTCGGCCGCTGATAGTCGGCGATCGCGATCGCGGCCACGATCACCACCCCGGCCGCCAGGGCGCCGATGACGCGGGTGGCCGACAACCGGATGCCGGTCGCGATCATCGTGAGGAGGGCCAGGGCTGGCACCAGGGCGAGGACGCCACCGAAGTCAGCACCGAGCCCGGGGGCGCCATCGATGATGACCAGCGTGCCGCCGACGACGACAGCCAGCCAACGGGCGGTCTTGGTCGACTGGCCCTGCATCGCGGCCGCCAGGGCGATCAGCCCGCTCACGGCGTAGACCGCGAACGGCATGTTGCCCAAGCCGATGAATCGGCCGGCGACGATCGGGTTGTAGCCGAACAGGCTGTTGAGCTGCAGATGCGATCCGGTGACGACGTCGAGCGCGAGCACGAGCACGCTGATGACCGCGACCGCGATTCCCGGCCCCCAGCGCGGCCGCCGCCACGGTCCCGCGAGCGCCACCACCGACACCGCCAGGACGGCGGCGAGCAGACAGCCCGCCCACGCGAGCTGACTGTGGTCGGTCCGCCACCAGGGCACGATGTTGGCCAGCAGGGTCGCGACTGGAAAGGCGGCAACCGCGACCGCGCCCACCCGCACCGCTGATCGCCAGCGGCCGAGGCGTACCAGCAGCAGGCCGATCAGCAGCGCGGCCGATGTCAGGCCGACCCACCAGCGGACCAGGGCCGGAGTGTCGGCGCGATGCGCAGCTGACGCCTGCGCGGCTTCGTGCAGCCGGTCCATCGCCTGGTCGGGGGTGACGCCGCGCTCGCCGATGGTGATCGGCCGGCCGGCCATCGCCGACGGGCGCTCTCGTCCCAGCGCCGCCAGCGCGGTCGGTGCGACGTCGATCAGCTGCACGTACGGCACGCGGCCGGTGCTCGCCGACATCAGCAGCCCGGACGGGAGGCCGTCGCCGTACGCGAGTGCGAGGTGCATCGCCGCCGTGTCGCCGTCGGGCCGGTCCGAGACGCCCACGACCAGCAGCAAGGTGTTCGGCTCCGTTGCGACCGCTCGCGCCACGTCACCGACCAGCGCGTCGACCTCACCGAGCGCGGGATCCTGGCGCTGATTGATCGGCGGACCCGTGACGAGGGCGAGCGGGCAGTCCGACCACGACCGCGACCACTCCGCCGGCGAGTCGGGGATCGCGTTGGTGGCATGCAGATCGGGAGCGTCGAACGCGGCGAGCTGCGCATCGAGCCCATAGGTGCGTACGCAGGGGACCTCTTGGCCGAGCAGACCGGGCTCGGCCCCGAAGTTGCGGTCCTCGTTGGACTGGACCACCAGCTCGGGTTGGATAGCCCCGTCGGGAAGGTACTGCTGGGCACACATATTCTCCGGACGGTCGTCATCAGGGTCGCTGTAGCGGGCGCGATTGCCGGCGCCCAGCGTGACCCAGCCGTCCCGCGGACACGAGAACGCCGATGCCCCTCGGGCGGTCAGCGAGCCCAGGGCAGCATCGCCGGCGAGCGCGGCCAGTTCCGGCGTCTGCTGTCGGTCGACGTTGCTCCAGTCCAGACCGGGGACGCCGACCACCACCACCCGCTGCCAGCGACCCAGCTCCTCGCGGTCCTCGCCCGACGCCAGGTAGACCACGGCGACGATCAGCAGCACCGCACAGCTGCCAACCGCGGCCCACAGGCGCCGGCGAGGAGTCATCGTTGCGTTCTCCGCACGGATTCTCGGGCGCCGGAGTAGGCCGCGAGGACCTGGGCCACGACGTCGTCGTCGGTCGGCAGGGCAGCGGCCCGCCGCAGGGCGCGCTCGTGCAGGTCCTTGGCCAGTCCCGGCTCTTCGAGCACGCGCTTGATCTGGCTGGCCAGGGCCCGGTCGTCGTGCGGGCGCACGAGCAGGCCGGCGTCGGCGACCAGATCCGGGATCGCGCCGACCCGAGTGCCGACGAACGGCAGCCCGGCCCGCAGGCCCTCCTGGACGGCAAGTGAACCGGCCTCCCAGACGCTGGTCATCACGAGGACGTCGGTGGCCTGCAGCAGGCTCGGGATGTCGTGGACCTCGCCGAGCAGCCGCACCGGTGCCCCGGCGATCAGTTCCTCGAGCCGCGCCCGGTCCGGCCCCTCACCGGCGATCAGGAACTCCGGACGCGGATCCAGGTCGCGCAGCCGCCGGGCCGCCGCGATCAGGGTCGGGTAGTCCTTCTGGCTGTGCAGGCGGCCGACCGCGAGTACCAGCGGTCCGGAGACACCGAGGTCGTCGCGTACCGCCTCGCGGTCCCGGGTCGGCTCCTTCATCCGGGGCGCGGTGACGAAGGTACGCCGGACGTCCTCGCCACCGGCCTTGCGAACCGCGTCGACCAGGTCCGCCGACACACACATCGTGACGTTGGCCCGCCGGGCGGTGTAGATCTCCAGTGCCTCCTGCAGCTTGCGGGTGGCACCGGTGGCGAGGATCAGGTTGTGCCGGGTCATGACGAACGGCACCGGCTTCGGCGCCGCCAGGCCGGTCAGCGCGCCGGCCCGCAGGCTATGGGCGTGTACGAGATCGGCGCCCGAGCTCAGCTGTCGCAGCCGGCGTACGGTGCCGACGTCACGAGGATGCGGAAGCGAGCCGATCGGCACCGGCTCGAAGCGAGCCCCGGTGTCGGCGAAGTGGAACTGGTCCTCCGCCGACTGTGGCGCTGCGACCACGACCCGGGCTCCGGCCGCGACCAGCTGCTCGGTCAGCACGCGCACGTGGGCGCCGGTGCCGCCGGTCGTGGTCGCGATCACCTGGACGATCCGGAGCCCGGACACGTCGAGTGCCGGGTCGTTCGCCTCATGCAGCTTCATGCGTCCTCATCCCGATCGGGCGTCGGCGCCAGCGTGGCCGACTGTGGAACTCCCGATCCTCGCAGTGTGGACAGACTCCCGATGACAACGCCGCGCGCCAATAGCGCCACGATGCCAGCGAAGATCGCCGTGGCGACCGCAGCGGCGGCCAGACCCTGGACCACGGCGGCGAAAACGCCGCCCGAGTCGATCTGCCGTTCGAACAACCAGCCCAGCCAGCCGGCGACCACGGCGGCCAGCGCGCCGGCGGCGGCGATCCGGCCGACCCCGTCGACTGCGGACCGGCCGGCGGTGCGAACGACGACCGCCAATAATGCCACCCCGAGAACGGTCATTCCTACGCTGTTTCCCAGTGCCAGTGCCAGCACACGGTCCGACGCCGGCATCGCGGCCGACAGAATCAGGTCGGCGACGACGACAGCCGCCCAGCCACTGACGCATGCGACTGCGGTTGCCGCCATCGTACGAGCCGCGTAGAGGGCGCGAGACAGCAGTGCGAACAGCCCGTACCCGACCAGCCCGGCCGCGAACCCGATCACACCCTGGGTCAGGGCGTCGACGGCATCGGCGCCCGGTGCGTTCTGGAAGATCACCCGGGCCAGGGGCCGGGACGCGGCCACCATCGCGGCGGCGGCGCCCATGCTGACCAGCACGACGATCTGGGTGCTCGCGGCGACGTGCCTGCGGTAGCTGTCGTGATCGCCGGCCGACCAGCGCTCGGCCAGCCGTGGGAAGACGGTCGTCGCGATCGGGACGGCGAGCACGGCCCACGGCAGGAAGTAGATCGCCTGGGCCTGGGTGTAGATCGCGACCGCGACGTCCGAGGCCTGGTTGCCGAGCAGCAGCACCACGGCGACCGAGGCCTGCTGGGCGGCCAGCGCGGCCATGCCGGCGGCGGCCAGCGCGCGTACGTGCGGAGCCACCCCTTCGGGGAAGCCGAGCGTGGGTCGCAGGCGGAGCCGCAATCGCCGCAGCGGGAACAGCAGACTCAGGCTGAGTGCCACGACGCCGAGGGTGGTGCCTACCGAGAGGATCAGTTCCTGGCCCTTGGTCAGGGTGTCGATGTCGGTGCCGCGTGGGGCGACGACGGCGTACGTCAGGTAGGCGCCGATCACGACGACGCTCGACAGCAGCGGCGCCAGGGCCGGGCCACCGAACCGGCGATGCGCCTGGAGGATGCCGGTCAGCACGATGCCGATGCCGTAGAGCACGACCTGCGGAGAGAAGACCCGCAGCATCGAGGCGCCGACCTCCACCGACCCGTCGCAGGTGCCGTCGCCCAGCATGAACCGGGCGATCGGCTCGGCCGCCACGGCAACCAGGATCGCCAGCGGAGTCAGGATCAGGATGGTCCAGGTGAGCAGCGCGGACGCCGTGCGGTCGACATGGATCCGGTCGCCGCGCGCGACGGCGCGAGCCAGCAGCGGTACGACGAGGCTGGCCAGCGCGCCACCGGCGACGACCTCGTAGAGGATGTTCGGGACCGTGTTGACGGTCTGGTAGGTGCTGTTCAGGCAGGTGGCGCCGACCGTACGCGCGAACACCAGGTTGCGTCCGAAGCCGGTGGCGCGGGCCAGGATCGTCAGCACGGTGATCAGCGCCGCCGCACCGAGCAGCGTTCCCCGCCACTGGCTCAGTGCGTTCCGGCCGTTCAACGCAGACTCCAGTTGCCGGTCATGCGCGCGTGGTCGCAGGTGGTTGAGTGGCGGGCTCGGTGCGTACCGCCCACCACGCGCAGGTCGCGATCATGAGCGGCGCGGTCGTGAGTACGCCGAGCCCGGCGATCAGCGCGCCCGAGTCGTTCACCAGGGTGCCGAGCCCGAACGTAACCGCGAGCGCGAGCAACGCATGGCGCAGCACCGGCCACTCCTCGAAGACCCGAGCCAGCTCCGGCAGCCGGAACGCGTCCGGCCGGAACACGATGGCGACCGCGACCGCGAACCCGATGATCTCGAGCCAGCCCAGCGGAGTCGTCAGGCTCGTGACCAGTGCGTCGACCTTGTTCTCCAGCACCTTGCCGGCCTCGCCGTCGATGACCCGCGCCACGAACGCGCCCATGTGCGAACGGCTGTCGGCGGGCCGCAGGTAGTCGAGCCAGGACACGACCGCGACGGCGACGACACCGGTGACGCCGACGACGGTGATCCGCTGCCAGGTCATGGCGACCCCGGCGGTGAGCAGGACCAGCAGGACGACGCCGGGCACCAGGGCCAGGATGCCGCCGAAGTCGGCGCCGAACGTCGGCCAGCCGTCGACCAGGATCGCCAGTCCGCCGATCAGGATGGTCGCCATGACGGCCAGGTCCTGCCGGCCGCGGCGCAACAGGATCTGGGCGACGGCCGCTGCAATCAGCAGGGTCGCGGTCGCGTACACCGTGAACGTCACGTTGCCGAAGCCGTAGAAGCGGCCGCCGTAGACCTGGCCGGCGGCGAGCGGGCTGCCGAGTTGCAGCTTGGTCCCGTTCAGCCCGTCGAAGGTCAAGGCGACGTAGGTGATGGCGCATTGGACCGTGACGAACCGCCAGGGGTACGGGATCCGGGCGACGGCGGAGGCGAACGCGATCGCCACCGCCGCGATCACCGTCACGGTGCCGAGCACGAGCGCCGGATGGTCCCAGCGCCACCAGTGCACGGCGGTCACGAGATAGAGCGCGGTCGGCACCGCCCCGACGAACAACGCGGCGCCGATGCCGATCCGATTGAACAGCGGGTGCTGCGCCCACCGGACGCCCTGCCGCTTGGCGATCAGCGCGATCAGGCTGGCGAACAGGATCGAGATCGGGACGGCGGCGATCCAGGCGCCGAAGACCGGTCCCTCGTCCGGGATCACCTCGGCGATCTGGTCGAAGTCCTGCCGGTCCTCGACCGTGTCGGTCACCGACAGCCGGCGTACGGTCTCGGACTCCCACGGCTTCGCGTCGAACTGCTCGTACGGCGCGTCCGCCAGCTCCAGCACGGTCGGCACGATGTCGGTGAGCTGCACCAGGCCCTCGTGCCGAGTGGAGCTCGAGCTCAACCAGGCCGCCCGCCGGAGTCCGACCACGTGCTCCATCGCCACCTGTAGGGGCGGCGGCGACGCGGTCGGATCGGCGACCCCGCTGATCAGGACATGCGAGCCGGGCGGTGCGCTCGTGACGACGTCGGACACCAGCGAGTCGAACTCGGACAGCGAGCTGGGCCGGAGCACCGAGCTCTCGTTGGTGCTGCCCGCATCGACGATCGTGACCGGGCAGGCTCGCAGCGAGTCCGCGGTGACGGCCGACTCGAAGCCGCTGCCCTCGCCGTTAAGACCGGCCAACGCGATCGCAGCACCGGGTCCGATCGGCGTGCTGCAGACGCCGGCCCGCGAGAGCAGGTCGCCGAGCGTCCCGAGTGTCCCGTACGCGCCTTTCGTCTCCTCCTGGAGTCGGACGAAGTCCTGCCAGCCGGCGATCTTGTACGAGCCGGCCTGGGCGCCGACGTCGGGCAGCAGGCCGCAGGTGGGGAGCTCGCCGGACTCGACCTGGCCCGGATTCAGGGTTCCTCGATCACCTTCGACCTCGGTGGACGTGGCCTCGCTGCCGGCCGACAGGGACAGCCAGCCGTCGATCGGGCAGGTGACCGGGCGGACCGTCCGCACCGACACCGAGCCGACCGCACTGTCGCCGACGAGCCGCCACAGGGTCGGGGTGACCTTCGGGTCGATGTCGGTCCAGCGCAGGTCGGAGACGCCGATCACGATGACCGGCGCCGGGTCGGCGAGGGGCGCGTCCGGGCTCGCGGTCGCGACGGCCGACGGCACGAATCCGATCGCAAAACCGGCTCCGAGCAGGCCGATCACGCCGGCGACCACACGGCGCACGGCAGCGCGTCGTGGCTGGCCTCGCATGCCGGTCAGCCTAGTGGCGGGGGTCGATCGCCCCTCGCAGGTGCGGGTTCGGCGGAGCATCGCGAATCGTGGTAAACCGGCACGTCAGCGGTCCCTGACCTGAGAGTTGGCGTGAGATTCAGCCCATCGGGCAGCGCAGAGCTGTCGCTCGCGCCAACTTCGCGGGCTCAGAGCGACGTGACGAGCTCGTAGCCGGTCCAGACCGCGAAGATCAGGCAGACGGCCGCCCCGATGTAGTGGAGTAGCGACAGCGGCATCCGGCTCACCAGCCACCGGCCGGCGAGCGCTGCCAGCCCGGACACGACCAGCAGCGCCGCCCACGACGCGACGAAGACGCTCACCGGATGCCCGTGACGACTCACGATGCTCGCTGTGAACAGCTGTGACAGGTCGCCCCACTCGGCGGCGAAAATGACGAGGAACGACGCGATGACAGCGCGCTGGGTCGTACGCGTTCGCCCATCCGAGTCCTGGACGCTCTCGGCGTACTCGGCCTCCTGCAGCCGCTCCTCCTCGGCGGCGCCGGGGGCCGACTTGATCAGGACCACCGCGCCGACAATGAAGATCGCCAGCGTGACGGCGTGGATGATCCACTCGGGCAGCAGGCTGATCACCTGGCCGGCCGTGACCGCCACCAGGCACTGCACCCCGAAGGCCAGGCCGACGCCGATCCACACCGCGAGCGGGCGGTAGCGGGTCGAGAGCACCAGGGTCGCGACGAACGTCTTGTCGGGCAGCTCGAGGAGGAAGATCGTCCCGAAGGTCAGCGCGATGAGTCCGATGTCGATTACGACCACATCCTGATCGCGGCGACGGCGTCGGCGAGTACGGCCTTGACCGGACGGCCGAGTGCGGTCGCGGCGGCGACCACGTCCTCGTACTCCGGCTGTGCGTTGACGACGATCCCCTCGTGACGAGCGAGCTTGACCCGGATCGACCGGCCGCCGACGTCGACGGTGCGCATCTCCCGATCGAGCGCGACCTTGCCGACCGTACGTTCGCGGAGGCCGATGGTGGTGGTCTCGGCGAAGATGATCGCCAGGACATCCGCGCGGCAGGCGGCGTCGGTCAGCACGGACAGTGTGTGAGCGGGTCGGCCCTTCTTCATCAGGATCGGGGTCAGCCAGGCATCGGCGGCGCCGGCGGCGAGGATCCGGTCGAGTACGGCTGGCCACAGACGCGGATCGAGGTCGTCGACGTTGGTCTCAAGGAGTAGCTGTGTGTGACGGCCATCCGGGTCAACGTGGCTCGGCTCGACTGCCTCGCCGACGAACAGCCGCAGCACGTTGGCGTGACCCGCGAGGTCCTGGCCGCCGGCGCCGACGCCGATCGCCTCGACCCGCATCGGCGGCTGCGAACCGTAGGCACTCGCCCAGGTCGTGACCAGGGCGGCTCCGGTCGGGGTGCACAGCTCGCGCTCGGCCGGGCCGCCGACGGACGGCACGCCGCGGAGCAGTTCGGCGACCGCAGGCGGCGGCACCGGCAGTCGGCCGTGCGCCGCCCCGGTGCTGCCGCTGCCGACCGCGATCGTGGAGCTGGTCAGCGAGTCGATGCCGAGGTGGATCAGGCCGGCGCAGGCACCGACGACGTCAGCGATCGCGTCCAGCGCACCGACCTCGTGGAAGTGGACCTCGTCGACGGTTGTGCCGTGGACGGCTGCCTCGGCAGTCGCCAGTCGCGTGAAGACGTCGATCGCGCGAGCGCGTACCCGGTCGTCCAGTGGGGCCGCCTCGAGCAGGGTCCGAATGTCGCTGAGGCCGCGATGCGTCTCCGACTCCTTGACCTCGACCTGGACTCGGGTCGCGGTCAGTCCACCGCGCGTCACAGGCTCGGCGCTGACCCGGATCGGCTCGGGCGCGACTGCTTGTACGGCGGCATCGATCGTCGCCAAGGGCACGCCGACGCCGACGAGCGCGCCCAGCAACATGTCGCCGGAGGCGCCCGACGAGCAGTCGAGCCAGCCGATCATGCGTCCGAGCCTCGCGTGGCGGCGGTGGCGGACCGTCGCGCGACCCGGGCGGCGAACACCCCGGCGCCGTAGCCGTTGTCGATGTTGACCACCGTGACACCGGCGGCGCACGAGTTGAGCATGGCGAGCAGGGCAGCGATGCCGCCGAACGATGCGCCGTAGCCGACGCTGGTCGGGACGGCCACCAACGGCACTCCGGTGAGGCCGCCGACCACACTCGGGAGGGCGCCCTCCATGCCGGCCACGACGATCAGGCAGTCGGCGTCGTCGAGTTGGTCCTTGACCGCGAGCAGCCGATGTACGCCGGCGACGCCGACGTCGGTGAGTTCGACCGCTTCGGAGCCGTACACCTGGGTCGTCACTGCTGCCTCGCGGGCCACCGGGGCATCGGAGGTGCCGGCCGACACGATGCAGACCCGCCCGCGCGGCTTCGGGAGCGGGCCGAGCCAGGCGGCGTGGGCGACGTCGTCGATGGTCGCCGCTGAGAGATCGGCGCGGATCGCGGCCGTCGCGTCGTCACTCAGCCGGGTGGCGAGCACGGCCCGATCCGGGTGCGAGGCGTGCAGCCGGCCGAGGAGCTCCACGATCTGAGCAGGGGTCTTGCCGGAGCCGTAGACGACTTCGGGGTCGCCGGTACGGCTCGCCCGGTCGGTGTCGAGCCGGGCGTAGCCGAGGTCCTCGTAGCCAGGGTCAACAACGCGGGTCATATCGGCGAATCTAGCCGACGGCCCTTTCGCGGAGATTGCACGTACAGGTCCTGTCTTCCAATCCCCGGCCTGCTGCGCGGTCCCTGGCGGGCGCCTCGCTGCGTTGTCGTCGCTCGACGCACTATCCCGTGCGCCTTCGCTCCTCCGCCTTGCGAGCCATCCCACCAGAAACCGCTCGCGACGGCCAGGGACTGGAAGACAGGCCCTAGCGCTGCGTGACCGCCATCCGGACGCCGAGACCGATCAGTACGGTGCCGCTGGCCGCCTCGAGCCGCCGCCGGACCGTACGCCGCCTGAACCAGGCGCCAGCCCGCCCGATCGCCAGCGCGAAGCCGGCGTAGAGGCACAGTTCGATGGCGACCTGGAGCAGGGCGAGCGCGGCCGTGGTCTGCAACAACGGCCGGTCGGCCGGCACGAACTGGGGGTAGAAGGCGAACATGAAGACCGCTGCCTTCGGGTTGGCCAGCTGCACCACGGCACCCTCGCCGAAGGCGAACCAGCCGCTCCGTCGCAGCCGCGGCTCGGCCGGAGGCTCAGTGGCCTCACCGCGGTCGGCCCACGCGGACCGCCAGGCCCGGATGCCGAGCGCGAGCAGGACGATCGCGCCGACGACACGGAGCACGAGGTAGGCCGTCTCGGACGCGGCAACCAGGGCGGCCAGGCCGGCCCCGGCGAGCAGCGCCCAGACGTACAGACCCGCCTCGAGACCGACGATCGTGGGGAGCGCGCCGCGAGCGCCCTGCAGTGCGGCCCGGCGCGTGATCAGGGCCAGCGCCGGCCCGGGAGATGCCGAGATCAAGACGACGGCGAGTAGGAACGCCGGGAGCGAGGCGACGATGTCCACCGGCCCACCCTGACACGCACCCGCCCACCGCGGCTTTCGGTTTTGCGCACTCGTTGTTGGCCCGAGGCGCATCGCACCAACAACGAGGGCGCAAAACCGTCTGACCTAGCCTGGGGAGCATGCCCGGTGTGCCGCCTGCTCGATACGCGTACCTCGGTCCCGAGGGGACCTTCACCGAGGCCGCCCTGCGTACGGTGCCGGCCGCCAGTCGGGCCGATCTGCAGCCGCAGCCGACCGTGGTTGCCGCGCTCGACGCGGTACGCACCGGGGCGGCCGACGGCGCCGTCGTCCCCATAGAGAACTCCGTCGAGGGCTCGGTCACCGTCACGCTCGACGAGCTGGCGGCCGGCGATCCGCTGTTGATCACGCGAGAGATGGCGATGCCGGTACGGTTCGCGCTGCTGGCGCGGCCGGGTCGGGACCCGTTCGCCGTACGCACGATCGCGACCCATCCGCATGCGGCCGCCCAGTGTCGGCGGTGGCTCGAGGCACACCATCCCGACGCAGAGGTCGTGCCAGTGGCATCGACCGCGCAGGCGGCCGCGATCGTCGCCGCGCCCGACTCGCTCTACGACGCGGCCATCGCGGCCCCGATCGCCGCCGAGCACTATCGCCTCGCCGTGCTGGAGCACGAGATCGGCGACAACCCGGACGCCGAGACCCGGTTTGTGCTGGTCTCGCGACCCGGCCCGGTGCCGCCGCGTACCGGCTCGGACAAGACGTCGCTCGTCGCGTTCATCCGCGACGACCATCCGGGCGCCCTGATGGAGGTGCTCGACGAGTTCGCGCTGCGCGGCGTGAACCTGACCCGGATCGAGTCGCGACCCACCGGCGCCGCCCTCGGCCGCTACTGCTTCTCGATCGACTGCGAGGGGCACCTTGACGACGCCCGGGTCGGCGAGGCGTTGATGGGACTGCGCCGGATCTGCGCCGACGTCCGGTTCCTCGGCTCGTACGCGCGACTCGACGGTGCGATGCCGCCGATACGAGACGGCACCTCCGACAAGGACTTCGACGACGCCCGCGCCTGGCTCGACCGGCTCCGCAACCCGGGTTGAGCAGGCGAGTTCTCCGAGTACTCCCGCGTTGCGGCCCGATGTCGGCCGCGAGGCGGCTTATCGTCGGATCGTGGACCAGATGCTGGGCTGGGTCGCCGTGGGATTGGGCGTCGTCGCCCTCGTGGTGGCCGGCTGGGCCTGGGACACGGCTCGAGCACGCCGCTACCCTCGTGGCTCCCCGATCCCGGCCGACCTGGAGTCGATCCGCAAGGAGGTCGAGGCGCTCCGCGACGACGCCGCCCAGGCGCTGCGGCACCTCGCGGTGGTCCGCTACGACGCGTTCCGCGACATGGGCGGCCACCTGTCCTGGTCACTGGCGCTGGTCGACGACGAGGGCAACGGCATGGTGCTGACCTCGATCCACGGCCGCAACGACGTCCGGTCCTACGCCAAGGGCATCGCCGGCTGGAAGAGCGGCCAGGAGCTCTCGCCGGAGGAGTCCGAGGCGATCGGGTACGCCCGCAACAAGCGTTGACCGCGACCGATCAGCGAGGAACCCGGACCAGCAGCGTGCCGGCGAACACCTGCGCCCGGACCTCCTGACCGTCCGGGATCGTGTCGCCGTCCAGTTGCCGCGGCGTCGGCTTCTCGGCCCGGAGTACGACGCTGCGGCCCCGCATCCGATCGAGCCGGTCGTCGGTGCGACGGCGGCGGGTCAGCACCCGCCAGATCAGCGCCAGCCAACCCCACGTACGCACCGGCGCGATCACCACGACGTCGACCAGCCCGTCGTCGATGCGCGCGTCCGGGATTAGCGGAATGCCGCCGGTGATGGCGCCGACGTTGCCGATCACGACGGTGCGGGCCCGATAGTGCATCGGCTCGCCGTCGTCGACGGTGATCTCGACGCGTACGGCGGGGTAGCGCACCTGACGCAGTGCGGACACGACGTACGCAGTGGAACCCATCCGGGCCTTCATCTCGTCCGCGGCGCCGTGCATGATCGCCGCGTCCAGACCGAGCCCGGCCATCACGGTGAAGCAGGTGTCGTCGATGCCGTCGCCGGACAGACCGACGATGTCGACGGCACGATCCTGACCCGACATGGCGACCTCGATCGCGTCGCCGATGTGCAGTGGCAGGCCGAGGTTGCGGGTCAGGAGGTTGCCGGTGCCGAGCGGCACGATCCCGACCGGTACCCCGGTCCGAGCCAGCTCGGTGCAGACGACCCGGACCGTACCGTCGCCGCCGGCGGCGATCACCATCTCGGCACCAGCGGACAGCGCGGCCTCGGACATCGACGTCCCCGGATCGTCCGGGGTGGTCTCGAACCAGATCGGCTCCTGCCAGCCGTGCGCCAGTGCCGCGGCGCTCATCTGGGCTCGGAATCCGTCCGGATCCACGATCTTGGTCGGGTTCACGATGACGGCGACGCGGGACGGCCGCGAGCCAGTCGATCCGGGCACTGGCCCGGGCTCTGGCGGGGCCAACCGGAGCAGCAGGGCCCACCCGATCATCACGATGACGACGCCGAGCGCCCAGCCGCCGATGACGTCGCTCGGGAAGTGGACGACGAGGAAGATCCGGTCCAGCCCGACCGCGATGCCGATCGCCACCCACAGCGCGCACAGGGTCCGCCGCCACCAGCCGCGCTGCAGCAGCGCCATCGTGGTCAGGATCGCGACCGCGGCGAAATAGCCGGCTGCAGCGGCATGACCGGAGGGGTACGACGACCCCGACACGACGTCCAGCGGGTTCGCCGGTCGCTCGCGATCGAAGATCAGCTTGCTGGCCGGCGCCACGATCCACTCGACAGCCGTGACCAGGATCATCCACAGGGCGAATCGCACGTGCCGGCGGATGAGCAGCACGACGGCGACCGCCAGCACCGTAACCCGCAGGGTCACCGGACCCACCCAGTCGGCGAACCACTGGAGGAAGCTCACCCAGGTGTCGTGCCCCGAGCTGAAGTCGTGGGCCGCGTCCGCCAGGTCCTGGTCGAGTTCCATCAGCGGCGACCACTCGACCGCGACCAGGGCCGTCGTCACCGCCAGGACCAGCAGCGGCACCCCGATCCACGCCGCCTGCGACCCCGGACGACGGGGCTGCGCGCGGCGGATGTCGAGAGGCACCCCGCGATCTTCCCAGGTCACGCACCCGAACCCGGTTGTCGGTATGGAGCAGAAACAGATTGCCCGGCGTCGATACCCTAAGTGGGTGATTGATCTACGCACTCTTCGTGAGGACCCCGAGCTCGTACGCGACGCGCAGAAGCGCCGTGGCGAATCCGTGGAGCTCGTCGACCGGGTGCTCGCGGCCGACGAGAAGCGGCGTGCGTCGATCGTCGAGTACGAGCAGCTGCGAGCCGAGCAGAAGACGATGGGCAAGCAGATCGCCCAGGCGCAGGGCGACGAGAAGGCCGCGCTCCTGGCACGTACCAAGGAGCTGTCCGCGCAGGTCAAGGCCGCCGAGACGGCCCAGACCGAGGCCGACGAGGCGTTCCGCGAGATCGCCCTCGCGCTGCCCAACCTGGCCGACCCGCGCGCGCCGGAGGGTGACGAGGACGCCTTCGTCACGCTGGAGAAGATCGGCACGCCCCGCGACTTCGCCGCCGAGGGCTTCGAGCCGAAGGACCACATCGAGCTGGGCAAGATCCTCGGCGCGATCGACATCGAGCGCGGCGCCAAGGTGAGCGGTGCCCGGTTCTACTACCTGACCGGCGTCGGGGCTCAGCTCGAGATGGCCCTGATGCATGCCGCGCTCGACCGGGCCGCCGGCTGGGGATTCACCCCGGTGATTCCGCCGGCACTGGTGAAGCCGCGCGCGATGGAGGGGACTGGCTTCCTCGGCCAGGCCGCCGACGACGTCTACTACCTGCCCAAGGACGACCTCTACCTGGTCGGTACGTCGGAGGTGGCGCTCGCCGCGTACCACAGCGACGAGATCCTCGACGCGCGCTCGTTGCCGCTGCGCTACACGGCGTTCAGCCCGTGCTACCGGCGCGAGGCAGGCTCTTACGGCAAAGACACCAAAGGCATCATCCGGGTGCACTGGTTCGACAAGGTAGAGATGTTCGCGTTCACGACTCTCGAGGAGTCGTACGCCGAGCACGAGCGGCTGCTGGCGTACGAGAAGGAATGGCTGACCGACATGGAGCTGCCGTTCCGGGTCATCGACGTCCCGACCGGCGACCTCGGCTCGTCGGCCGTTCGCAAGTTCGACTGCGAGGCGTGGATTCCGACGCAGGAGAAGTACCGCGAGCTCACCTCGACGTCGAACTGCACGCAGTTCCAGGCCCGCCGCCTCGACATCCGGCTGCGTCGTTCAGATCGGGGAGGCCAAGGCGGCACCGAGCCGGCCGCGACCCTCAACGGCACGCTCTGTGCCTCGACGCGATCCATCGTGGCGATCCTCGAGAACCATCAGCAGGCCGACGGCTCCGTCCGCGTACCAGCCGCGTTGCAGCCCTACCTCGGCGGCCGGGACGTGCTGGAGCCGACTGCATGACGAGGCCCTACGACCTACTCGCGCTCGACGTCGACGGGACCCTGGTCGACTGGGACAACATCATGACGCCGACGTTGCGCGAGGCGGTACGAGACGTCGCCGCGCAGGGCGTCCATGTCGTCTTGTCGACCGGGCGATCGGTGCCAGGCGTCATCGACGCGGCCGACAAGCTCGGCTTCGACGACGGCATCGCGGTTGCCAGCAACGGAGCGGTCACCTTCTCGTACCACCCGGTCGAGGTGCTCACGACCGTGACGTTCGACGCCCGCGAGACGGTCAAGCTGCTGCTCGACCACGTACCCGACGCCGCCGTCGCCGTCGAGGAGATCGGCCGCGGCTATCGGATCAACAAGCCGTTCCCGGACGGTGAGATCACCGGCGAGATGATCCTGCAGAGCGTCGAGGACCTGGTCGCCGAACCGGTCACACGTGTCATCATCCGCAGTCCGGGTCAGTCGGCCGAGGAGTTCATCGAGCTCGCCGAGCGGCTGGGCCTGCACGGCACCAACTACTTCGTCGGCTACACGGCCTGGCTCGACCTGGCGCCGAGTGGGGTCACCAAAGCGTCCGGACTCGAATCGGTCGCGAGTCGACTCGGCGTCGCGCGGTCCAAGGTGCTCGCGATCGGCGACGGCCGCAACGACCTGGAGATGCTCCGCTGGGCCGGTCGCGGCGTCGCCATGGGCAACGCCCCGATCGAAGTACAGGACGCCGCCGACGACGTGACCGAGACGGTCGAGCGCGACGG
>DATFRX010000526.1:0-15844 GCA_035262905.1 Nocardioidaceae bacterium | reverse complement strand
GGCGAGTCCTGGTCGGCGGAGGAAGAGGAGGCGTTCAAGGCGCCGATCCGGTCGCAGTACGAGACGCAGGGCTCGCCCTACTACTCGACCGCGCGGCTGTGGGACGACGGCATCATCGACCCGGCGGACACCCGGCGAGTGCTCGGTCTCGGACTCGCCGCCGCAGCCAACGCCCCGATCCCCGAGCCGTCCTACGGCATCTGGCGGATGTGACATGGCCGATCCGACTGTGAGTCGCGCGTTCTCGACCCTGCTGGTCGCCAACCGCGGTGAGATCGCGATCCGAGTGATTCGCGCAGCGAGGGCCGCCGGACTGCGTACGGTCGCGGTCTACTCCGACGCGGACCGGTCGGCGCCACATGTACGAGAGGCCGACACCGCAGTCCGACTCGGACCGGCGCCTGCGACCGAGTCGTACCTCTCGATCGAGGCGCTGTTGCGAGCCGCCGAGGTGTCGGGCGCCGATGCCGTGCATCCGGGGTACGGATTCCTGTCGGAGCGGGCCGAGTTCGCCAAGGCGGTGGACGAGGCCGGGCTGGTGTTCGTCGGGCCGTCGGCGCAGGTGATGGAGGCGATGGGCCAGAAGGTCCGGGCTCGTGAGATCGCCGAACGGGCCGGCGTCCCGGTGGTGCCACGGTTCGAGGCGCCGGTCGGATCGGACGCGTACCCGGTGCTCGTCAAGGCGGCGGCCGGTGGCGGCGGCAAGGGCATGCGGATCGTGCTCGATCCCGCCGACTTGGACGCTGCCCTTGCCGCCGCGGGTCGCGAGGCCGCTGCTGCCTTCGGCGACGACACCCTGCTGATCGAGCGTTACGTCGAGCGCGGTCGCCATGTCGAGGTGCAGATCCTCGGTGATCGGCACGGCAACGTCGTGCATCTGCTCGAGCGCGACTGCTCCACCCAGCGACGGCATCAGAAGGTGCTCGAAGAGGCACCGGCGCCGACGATCTCGCCCGAGACCCGGTCGCGGCTGCACGACTGGGCGGTCGCACTCGCCAAGGAGGTCGGCTATGTCGGCGCCGGCACCGTCGAGTTCCTGGTCGACGAGGCCGATGAGCAGGCGTACTTCCTCGAGATGAACACCCGCCTCCAGGTCGAGCACCCAGTCACCGAGGCGATCACCGGGCTCGACCTGGTGCGGCTGCAGCTGTCCGTGGCAGCGGGCGAGCCGCTGCCGTTCGGTCAGGCCGATGTGGTCCCGGACGGTCATGCGATCGAGGCCCGGGTCTACGCGGAGGATCCGTACTCCGGGTTCCTGCCGCAGGCCGGCGTCGCGTCGACCGTGGTCTGGCCCGAGACGGCTCGCGTCGACGCCGCGCTGGAGTCGGGGCAGGAGGTCGGGACCGCCTACGATCCGATGCTCGGCAAGGTGATCGTCCATGGCGCGACGCGCGAGGCGGCTCGGCAGTCACTGCTTCAGGCGCTCGACGACACCGCGATCCTCGGGCTCACGACCAACGTCGGATTCCTCCGGCAGCTGGCCGCGTCGGACGCCTTCCGGGACGCCACGATCGACACCGCCTGGCTCGATCGGCACCTCGACGAGTTCGCGATCGCCGCGCCGCCGCAGGTGTCGGTCATCGCGGCCTGGTGGCTGGCCGAGAGCGAGACCGCGGCCGATCCCTCGCATCCGTTCGGCGTGGCCGACGGCTGGCGGCTGGGCGGACCGACGACACCGATCCTGGTCGAGCTCGACGATGTCGTGGCCACGGTCGACCGGGCCGCCGGGACCGTGGCGATGCCGGACCGGACCTGGCGAGTACGCCCGGTCGCCGGTCCAGGGGCCGCCCGCCGACTCGAGATCGACGGCGTCATCCACGAGGCGTACGTCGAGGTCGACGCGCACACCGTCACGGTCGGCTACCGCGGCCAACCGCATGTGCTCACCCGGCCGGACGCATTCGGACCGGCCGGTGCGACGGCGCCGACCGACGACTCCGTGACGGCTCCGATGCCGGGGACGGTGCTCGACGTGCGGGCCAAGGTCGGCGAGACGGTACGTGCCGGCGACACGCTCGGCGTGCTCGAGGCGATGAAGATGGAGTTGGCCCTCAAGGCGCCCCACGACGGGACGGTCACGACGGTCGACGCGAGCGCCGGTCAGCAGGTCGCGCTCGGCGAGACCCTCTTCGTCGTCGAGGCGCCCGAGGGCTAAACCGGTTCGCTGTCGAGAAGCTCGTCCTCCTCGTCCCCAAGCAGCTCGTCCAGGGTCGCGAGGACGTAGTCCTCGTCGTCTTTCAGCCGGAACATGGCGAGCCACAATGGCGGAGAACCCACCCGGCGTCTAGGGCCGAGCGGCCTCGACTTCGAACCGTGCTGCGTGGGATCAGCCCAGCGGCTGCTGGAGCTCGGTGGTCCACGCGCTGGGATCGCCGCAGCCGTAGTCGAGGTAGAGCTCGCGGTTGAAGCCGGTGGCCCGGTAGCCATTGGCGTCGATCCAGCGGCCCAGCGTCTGGATGGTCGGCATGACGTCGTCCATCGGTCCCCCGTGCACGATGGTCGCCGCCTGTTCGACCGGTGGCAGATCGACGACGGCGAACTCGTACGAGTCGCTCGGTGCGACGCTGACCGGGACTCCGGCGTGGACGACGACCTGGTCGCCGTTCGCGCTCTCCTCGTAGTAGGCCAGGGCCGGGCCCTTTGGAGTCACGCCGGCGCGTTCGAGTTGACCCATCAGCTGCTCGTACAGCGGCTGGATGACCGGGCCGATCGAGGCCGGTTCGAAGCCGTCGGCGGTGCCGGTCAGCTCGGCGACCCGTACTCCGGGCAATTGCTTGATCTGAATGTCTTCGGTTGGCATGGCGCCCTCCCGTTCGATGAGCTGGAGCCTCGCCTCGACCTGCTGCAGCCGCGCGCTGTCGGACCTGATCTGGGTCTGCAGATCGGCCTGCCGCAGTCGCAGCATGCCGCGCAGCTCCTCGGCCCCGACCTTGTCGTCGAGGATGGATTGCACCTGGTCGAGCGTGAATCCGAGGTCCTTGAGCGCGACGATCCGGTTGAGCCGGGCGAGCTGGCTCGCGTCGTACGACCGATATCCGGTGGCCGGGTCGACACGGGCCGGCGGCAGCAGGCCGATGGCGTCGTAGTGCCGCAACATGCGAACTGACACCCGGCCGTAGCTGGCGAAGTCTCCGATGGTGAACATGACGGCTCCTGGTCTACGGCCTGACACTGTGTCAGGGTCAACACCGCAGTTGTCAGCCTCATATTGCCCCAGGAGGCAACATGGAGCTGACAACTGCGAGGGAGCCGTGATGAGTCTGCCGATCGTCGTGCCGGATTCGACGCTGCCGGCGGCCGTCACGATCTACGAGGTGGGTCCGCGCGACGGGCTGCAGAACGAGTCGGCGATCGTGCCGCTCGATGTGAAGGCGGAGTTCGTCGGCCGTCTGATCGCCGCCGGGCTGCCGATCGTGGAGGCGACCAGCTTCGTCCATCCGAAGTGGGTCCCGCAGCTCGCCGACGCCGCCGAACTCGTCGAGCGGCTCGATCTCGCCGGGCCGACACCGCTGCCGGTGCTGGTGCCGAATGAGCGGGGTCTCGACCGGGCAGTCGCTGCTGGAGTCACGCACATCGCGATCTTCGGCAGCGCGACCGAGTCGTTCGCGCGACGCAATCTCAATCGCGGCCTCGACGAGCAGTACGCGATGTTCGAGCCGGTCGTCACGCGCGCCCGCGCCGAGGGCCTGGACGTCCGCGCGTACTTGTCGATGTGTTTCGGCGACCCCTGGGAGGGGGTCGTGCCGGTCGAGCAGGTCGTCGGTGCCGGTCAGCGGCTGCTCGATCTCGGCGCGACGCAGCTTTCGCTCGGCGACACGATCGGCGTCGGGACCGCGGGCCAGGTCGGGGCGCTGATCGACGCCTTCGGCGCGGTCGGCGTCGGCGACGAGCAACTCGCGATGCACTTCCACGACACGTACGGCCAGGCGCTGACCAACGTGCTCGCGGCGATGCGGGCCGGAATCACGACGTTCGACGCGTCGGCGGGTGGGCTCGGCGGCTGCCCGTACGCCGAAAGTGCCACCGGTAATCTCGCCTCCGAGGACCTGGTGTGGCTGCTCACCGGCCTCGGCATCGAGCACGGCGTCGACCTCGATGCGCTGGTCGGCATCAGCGTCTGGATGGCCGAGCAACTCGGCCGGCCGAGCCCGTCGCGGGTCGTACAGGCGCTGGCGCCGACCGACGACTCGCAGTCCGGGTCGCCATGACGACCACATCTCCAAGTCTCCGGTCGGCCGCGCCGTAGGCTGACACCACAATGAAAAAGGTCTTCGTCCACATCGGTGCGCCCAAGACCGGCACCTCGCAATTGCAGGACTTGCTCTACATCAATCGCGAGGGGCTGCGGGCGAAGGGCGTGCTCTACCCCGCCGAGCGGTTCGACCATCAGTTCCTGGCTGCGCTCGACCTGATCGGCAAGTCGTGGGGCGGTCTCGAGGACGAGGCGGTCGGCGCCTGGCCGTGGCTGGTCGAGCAGGTGAACGGCTTCGACGGCAACGTCGTCGTGTCGCACGAGGTGTTCGCCGGTGCCTCGGCCGAGCAGGCCAAGACCGCCATCGAGGCGCTCGACGGCGAGATCCATGTCGTCTACTCGGCGCGTGACCTGGGGCGGCAGATCCCGGCCGAGTGGCAGGAGGGCGTCAAGCACCGTCGGCAGCTCACGTACGCGAAGTTCTGCGCCGATCTGACGTCCGAGCAGCCGAAGACGCCGATGGCGAAGTGGTTCTGGACCGTGCAGGAATGGCCGGACGTGCTGGCGCGATGGAGCGCGACGCTGCCGGCCGATCGGATTCATCTGGTCACCGTGCCGCCATCGGACGCGCCGCGCTCGACGCTCATGGAGCGGTTCCTGGGCCTGCTCGAGATCGACCCGGGCTGGCTGCCGCTAGAGAGCGAACGCACGAACGTCAGCCTGGGTGGCGCGGAGACCGAGGTGATCCGGCGGATCAACGAACTGCTGCCGCCGGATCGGCTGCCCGGCCCGGTCTATCGGCACTACGTACGCGAGGTGCTCGCCCATCAGACCCTGGCGCCGGCCAGCCGAAGCCCGCGCATCCTGCTCCCGCCCGACCTGGTCGACTGGGCCGCGACGACGACACGGCGATGGGTCGGTGAGTTGTCGGCAGCCGGCTACGCGGTCGTCGGCGACCTGGACGAGCTGGCCCCGCATGGCAGCGACGCGACCTGGTACGACCCCGACGAGGCGCCGGCCAACGACCAGCTGGGCGTGGCGTACGCCGCGATCGAGACCCTGCTCCTCGAGATCCTGCGGCTCGAGACCGATCGGCCGACGCCGGAGCACACGACCCGGAGCGAGCGCCGCAAGCAGCGGCTGCTCGCGTCGGCCGGACGGCATCGCAGCATGGCGGCCCTGCTTCGCGCGTACCGCAGGCTCCGCCGGCGCTGATCTGCGTCACACGGACACCACGTTCTCGTGGTGAGTACGCACTCTGCATGGGACGCACGCCATGCGAAGTGCCAAGACACCACGAGAGCGTGGTATCGCAGCCGGCCTCAGCTCGACTGGCGCAGCTGACGGCGGTTGCGCAGCTCCCGCTCGGCGTAGCTCCCGACCTGGTACGTCGAGATGCCGTCGGCGAGCGCACCGACGCCGCCACCCAGCAAGGGGACCCGGCGACCGACCATCAGGGCGGCCCGGCGGCCGGTGATCCGCGAGACCAGCTCGGCGGTCACGATGGTGCCGATCCGCCGGTCGAGCTGCGGGTCGTAGACCGGGGACGTGGCCAGCGCCATCGGGGTCGACGGGAGTCGCTTGCGTCGGATGAGGGCGCCGACGATGTCCTCGCCGAGCAGGCAGGCCATGATCGCGTTGCGTACCCGCGGATCGTCGAGGTCGTAGCCGCGCAGATGGGCGATCCCCGCGACGCAGTGACACTGCAGCAGAGCCAGCCCCGTGACGTTGGCCGGGATCATCACCGGCAGGGTGACCGCGCCGCCGAGGTTGGTGAGAAAGCCCTGGACACCGGCCATCCGGACGTGGTTGTCGATCAGATCGCCGACCGCGTTCTCGACGTCGCCCCGGGCCTGGACGAGTCGCGCGTCGGCGGCCGAGGCGGCGCCCTTGAAGGGTCCGGTGCCGTCGATCGCGAGCTCGAGAATCTCGCGGACGTACGACGAGGTGAGGAGCGGCGCGGTTTTGCGGGCCACTGGCGCGAGGGCCTTGACTGCGGTCCGTCCGACGCCCATCAGCTGGACCGGGCCGCGCGTTGAATCTCGCGCCAGACCATCTTGTACGCCTCGAGACCGTCGCTCGACAGCGGTCGCTCCGGTCCGGAGGCGATCGCGACTCTCTCGGGGACTGCGCCCCAGACCGCGATGTCCTCCTGCGCCCATTCGACGATGGCATCGCGGTAGTCGACGGTGTACGGGCGAGCCGAGCAGATGACCACGCCGGTCGGCAGGTCATCCGGGATCAGGTCGAGAGCGGCCTCGACCTGGCGGGCCTCCACGCCGCCGACCCGGGTCGGGATGACGGCGACGGTGGCGTGCTCCAGCGCCTTGACGAGGAGCTGTTCGTGCGTGGGCGGCAGGTCGACGAACACGATGTCGTCGGTGCCGACGTCTTCGAGCGACTTGGCGAGCAGTCGAGCGGTCGGCGCCTCGACGACGTTGATCTTCTCGAAGCGGCTGTCGGTGGACTGCTCGACCCACTCCGAGGCACTGGCTTGCGGGTCCGCGTCGACCAGCGTCGGGGCGCGTCCGTCGGCCGCCAGCGCGGCGAGGTAGACCGACGTCGTGGTCTTCCCCACGCCGCCCTTCAGAGCAGCCGACACGACAATCACGCTGCTGACATTAGCGCGAGAGGCGCGACCGTGTCGCTATCACGGCTGCCCGCGGCCAGGCCAGCGACCCGCCGAAACGGCCTAGGATGCGCTCGTGTCCGCCGTGACCGAGTCGACCAGCTCGTGGTGGACCACGTCCGGATGGCGAGACGAGGCGTACGGCTGGATCGAGCGGATCCTGTCCGAGCAGGGGCTGACTCGTACCGGCGAGATCGAGCAGCCGCGGGTCCGGTTCTGGTCGACCCAGCTGACCGTCCCGACCGACGCCGGACGGCTCTGGTTCAAGGAGAACTGCCCAGGTCAGAGCTTCGAGGCAGGGTTGGTCGAGGTGCTCGCGGAGGTGGTGCCGGACCATGTCGTCGCGCCGATCGCGGTCGAGCCGGAGCGCGGCTGGCTGCTGGGTCCCGACGCGGGGCCGACTCTGCGCGCGGCGGGCGGCGATGTCGACGAGCTGTGGCCCCGGCTCGCCGCCGACTGGGCGGATCTGCAACGCCGGGTCGCCGATCACGTGGACCGGCTGACGGCGACCGGAGCGCCGGCGAATCCGCCCGACCGGATGGCGGTGCTGGTCGCCGAGCGCGTCGACGAGCTGACCGCCCTGCCGGCCGATGACCCGCGCTGCCTCGAGACCGGCGCGGCCGACCGGCTCCGGGACGCGCTGCCGACGATCCAACGGTGGGCCGAGCAGGTGGCGGCGGCCGGCCTGCCGATGTCGCTGGACCACAACGATCTGCACTCGGGCAACGCCTTCGTACCCCGGCCGAGCGAGAAGCAGCTGCGCTTCTTCGACTTCGGTGACTCCGTCGTCGGCCATCCGTTCAGCTCGCTGCTCATCCCGCTCAATGTGCTGGCCCACGAGCTCGAGACCGACGATGACGATCCGCGGCTGCGCCGAGTCGTCGATGCCTACCTCGAGGTGTGGACCGATGTCGCCGATCCGGCCACGCTGCGAGCCGCCGTCGATCCGGCGCGGCAGCTCGGGCGGATCAACCGCAGCGAGTCCTGGCGGCGCGTGCTTCAGTCGGCCGATGCGACGGAGCTGGCCGAGTTCGGCGACTCCCAGGCGTTCTGGCTGACCAGCATGCTGTGGCATCCGACCTTGCAGACGGACTAATGCCGCATCAACTGTCGCCCAGCCCTTGGGAGTTCGACCCGGCGCGGTGGCCGGCCGACGACTGTGTCGCGGTGGGTGCCGACCTCGCGCCCGGGACCATCGTCGCGGCCTACTCCATGGGTGCCTTTCCGATGCCCTTGGACGACGTGTCCCCGATGGTGTGGTGGTCGCCGCTACGACGCGGGGTGCTCCGGCTCGCCGACCTGAACGTGAGTCGCTCGCTGCGTCGGTCGGCGCGGCGGTACGAGATTCGGTTCGACACCGCGTTCGAGACCGTCATCGAGGGCTGTGCCGACCCGCGACGACCCGGCGCCTGGATCAACCACGAGATGCTCGCCGCGTATCGCGACCTCCACGAGCTGGGCTGGGTGCACTCGATCGAGGCCTGGTCGAGTGATGGCGAGTTGGCCGGTGGACTCTATGGCGTCGCGATCGGCGGGCTGTTCGCCGGTGAGTCGATGTTCTATCGGCAGCGGGACGCCTCGAAGGTGGCGCTGGTCGGGTTGGTCGAGCTGTTGCGTGACGAGTACGCCGACCGTCGGCTGGTCGACGTGCAGTGGCAGACGCCGCATCTGGAGTCGCTCGGGGTGACCGAGATGAGTCGACCGGAGTACCTTGCGCAGCTGCCGTCGCTGGTCGCCGACGTACCCCTGCCGGCGGTGTGGCGCTAGCTGGCCCGTGGCGCAGCGATCAGCGGCACGTAGCCCTCGCCGAGCCCGGTGACCAGCGCATCGATCAGCGCCCGGACGTCTCCGGCAGCGAGCCGGAATGAGCCGACGCAGACGTTGTGGTGCCAGAGCGACAGGATGACGAGGCCGTCGGCGTGATGCCACGAGACGCGGAGGGTCCGACCCTCACCGCGAGAGTCGAAGTAGACGTCGCCACTCGCCGGCAGCGACGTGACCTCCGCCATGAGGGCATGGTCGCACGGCTTGTCCGGGTCTGTCACCGAGTCGTCCGGCGGTCGGACCCGCGTCGGTCGGTCGAACCGGGCACACTTGGACCGTGCCGGAGCTGCCCGAGGTCGAAGCACTCGCCGGTGACCTGCGCGGTCGCCTCGACGGTCATGCGTTCGCCCGACTCATGCCGGTGGCGATCAGCGCGCTCAAGACGTACGACCCACCGGTGGACTCCATGGCGGGTCTGCTGGTCGATGGGGTCAGTCGGCACGGCAAGTTCCTCGACATCGAGGCCGGCGGACTGCACCTGGTGATCCATCTGGCTCGTGGCGGCTGGCTGCGCTGGCACGAGGAGGTCCCGAGTCGGCCGCCCCGGCCCGGCGGCAAGGCCGGACTCGCGATGCGGGTGTGGCTCGACGACGACAGTGGCTTCGACCTGACCGAGGGCGGCACTCAGAAGCGGCTCGCGATCTACGTCGTGCGCGACCCGTCGGAGGTGCCTGGCATCGCTCGACTCGGCCCGGATCCGCTCGACGAGGCGTTCACGGCCGAGGTGCTCCGCGACATTCTCGATTCGGCCGGCCGGTCCCAGATCAAGGGCGTCCTGCGCAATCAGTCGGTGATCGCGGGCATCGGCAACGCGTACTCCGACGAGATCCTGCACGTCGCGCGGATGTCGCCGTACAAGCCGGCGGCGTCCTTCGACGATGCCGACCTGGCGACGCTCTACGACGCGATCGGGTCGACGCTGCGCGACGCGGTCGGGCGGTCCGAAGGCATGGCGGCGGCAGACCTCAAGAAGGAGAAGAAGACCGGCCTCCGGGTCCACGGTCGCGCGGGCAAAGCCTGCCCGGTGTGCGGCGACACGATCCGGGAGGTGTCGTTCGCCGACTCCTCGTTGCAGTACTGCCCGACCTGTCAGACCGGCGGCAAACCGCTGGCCGACCGCCGGATGTCTCGCCTGCTGAAGTAGCCGCCCCACCCGGATCCGTGGGGGTAGCCAAATTGCGAGACACGCCGGCGTGTCTCGCAATTTGCCTACCGCCAGTGGGCGCCGGACCGATCCCTAGCGAAGTCTGCGACTCGCGAGGCAAATCTACGGAATGCGCTAGACAACCTCATACAGTGCGATCGTGGACCCGATCCGGAACCCGTACGCACCAGGCGCAGGGCAACGGCCGCCGGAGCTGGCCGGTCGTGGGCGACCCCTCCAGCGGTTCGACGTGACGCTGGAACGCATCGCTCTCGGCCGGCCGGAACGCTCCATGGTGCTGTCCGGCCTCCGCGGCGTCGGCAAGACCGTGCTGCTCAACGCGATGCGCAGTCGCGCGATCAACCGCGCCTGGGGCACCGGCAAGATCGAGGCGCGCCCGGAGCAGAGTGTCCGGCTGCCGATCGCGCAGGCCGTACACGCGGCGATCCGCGAGGTGGCCCACCGCCATCGCGATCCCGAACGCGTCGACGATCTGGCCTCGGTGCTCAAGGCCTTCGCGCTGCGGACTCAGCTGCCGGACCGCAAGGGGATCCGGTGGCAGCCGCCGATGGACGTGGCCGCCGCGAAGGGCCGGGCCGACTCGGGCGACCTCGAGCTCGACCTGATCGAGCTGTTCGGCGACGTCGCGGGACTCGCGTCGGACCTCGGAGTCGGCATCGCGCTGTTCGTCGACGAGATGCAGGACATCGCGCAGGAGGAGCTGGCCGCGATGTGCGGCGCCTGTCACGAGATGAGCCAGGCGGCGGCGCCACTGATCATCGTCGGAGCCGGCCTGCCGCATCTGCCCGTGACGCTGGCGGCCAGCAAGTCGTACGCCGAGCGCCTGTTCCACTACGTCGTCGTCGACCGGCTCGAGCGGGCCGACGCCGATCGGGCGCTGATCGTGCCGGCGGCGAGCGAGGACGTCGACTACGAGCAGGACGCGCTCGACGAGCTGCACCACCTGACCGACGGTTATCCATACTTCGTCCAGGCCTATGGCAAAGCGGTCTGGGACGTGGCGCCGCGCAGTCCGATCCGGGTCGTCGACGTCAAGGAGGCGGCGCCGGAGGCCGAGGACGAGCTCGCGGTCGGATTCTTCGGCGCCCGCTACGAGCGCGCGACGCCGGCCGAGCGGGAGTACATGCGGGCGATCGCCGAGCTCGGGGCCGACTCCCGAGCCGACGCGGTCGCCACTGCCGAGGTGGCCAAGCTGCTCGGCCGCCGGCCCCAGAGCCTGTCGCCGGCGCGAGACGGACTGATCAAGAAGGGCCTGGTCTTCTCGAGCGAGCGCGGGTCCGTGGCGTTCACAGTTCCGCACTTCGGCGCCTATCTGCGAGGTCAACGCTCTGCGGCTTCCTGAGCGTCGATGCCTTAGGCTCGGGCCGTCGGAGGCTGACGAGAGGAGCCGAGATGCAGTGTCCACGTTGTGGCTCCGAAAACGCGCCGGACGCCCGCGCGTGTTCGCGTTGCGGCCTGCCCGTGCCGCAGTCCGGTCCGCCCCCGAACGCACCGGATCCCGGCCTGCCGCAGCGGCCGGGTGCGCCCTCGGGTCCGGCCGGCTCGCCGCCCTCGCCGTTCCAGCAGCCGGGTTCGCCCTACCAGCAGCAGCCTCCCTCGCCCTATCAGCAGCAGCCGTCGCCATACCAGCGACCGCAGCAGCCACAGCAGCCGTACCCGCCTTCGCAGGGCGAGCCGACCCAGCAGATCCCGACCGGCCAGTACCCCTCCCAGACCCAGCAGCTCGCGACGGCCGCCGGCCACGGCAGGAGCTCTGAGCGCTCCGGCCTGGTCTCCGCGGCGATCGCGTTCGCCGTGATCGGTGCCCTCGCTGCCTTGGGCTACGGCGGCTTCGCCCTCACACTGCGGCGCGGGATCTATGCCGATCTCGACGACGACCCGACCTCGGTGTCCAAGAGCGACGCCGAGAACAGCGACAACATCAACGCCCTGGGCCTGTGGGTGGCCGGTCTCCTGGTCGGACTCGCCTTCGTGCTGCTGATCGCCTCGATGGTCAGTGCCCGGCGCGGTCGCAACGGCCTCGGTTACACCGGCGCGGTGCTGGTCGTGCTGGGTGCGCTGGCCGCGACCTGGGGCTGCCTCCAGGTCAGCGGGGTCGACGACGTGGCCAATGCCGGCGACGCGGTGAGCGGTTACCTGATCGCCGGCCCGGGCTTCGTGGTGATGGCGATCGGACTGCTGCTCGGCGCGCTCGGCCTGCGCCGCCCGGTACGACCGGCGCCGACGCCGCAGGCGCAGTTCCCGCAGAATCCGTACGGCAGCGGAGCCGCCCAGGATCCCTATGGCTGGTCCGGCGACTCCTACGGCTCCGGCCAGGACGGGCCGACCCGGCAGCAGGGCAACCGACCCGCCGGGCACTACTGACCAGCGGCTGACCGATGGCTCGCCGGGCGGACCGGCCGCAGGTCGTGGCCCACCGCGGTGCGAGCGATGAGCTCGCCGAGCACACCCTGCCGGCGTACCGAAGGGCCATCGACGAGGGTGCCGACGCGCTCGAGTGCGACGTCCGGCTGACCGCCGACGGGCATCTGGTCTGCGTCCACGACCGCAGGGTCGAACGCACGTCCGACGGACACGGCCGGGTGTCGAGTCTGGAGCTGGCCGAGCTGAACGAGCTCGACTTCGGGTCCTGGAAGCATCCGTCGCGGGGGCTCGACCAGGAGGCGCCCGACCTCGATCCGCACGGCCGTGGCGTGCTCACGCTGGTCACCCTGCTCGAGACGGTCGCCGCCGCCGAGCGTCCGGTCTGGCTCGCGATCGAGACCAAGCATCCGTCGCGTTACGCCGGCCTGGTCGAGCGACGGCTGGTCGAGACCCTGTCCGGCTTCGACGTGACGGCCCGGGTGATGAGCTTCTCGTGGCTGTCGCTTCGGCGGGTACGCGAGCGGGCGCCGTGGCTGCCGACCGTGTTCCTCATGTATCGGGTGCCGATGCGCTTTCGCGACGGCGGCCTCCCGCACGGGTGCTCGATCGCCGGACTCTCGATCGAGACGGTCCGCTCGCGGCCGGAGCAGGTCACGCGGACCAAGGCGCGCGGCCATCAGGTCTACGTCTACACCGTGAACGCGCCGGACGACGTCGCTCGCTGCATCGACCTCGGCGTCGACGCGATCATCACCGACCGTCCCGGCCACACCCGCAAGCTCGTCGACTCCTACTCCTGACCGCTGCGGCTCAGATCTGGCGGCGCCGCCGGATCAGCGCGTCCTCGTCGGCGACGACAGTCTTGGGCTGGCCGGAGTCGACCGTGCGGCCGTCGATGTAGAGCAGATCGGGCTCGTCGGGATCGGCCGCCACGTCGTCGACGACGATCCAGACGCCCGAGCCCAACTCGAGCTCGATCAGGTCCGCCTCGCGTACGGTCCCGGCCGGGACCGAGTCGGCCTCGCCGTAGCGGAGATCCCACTCCGGACCGCTGGTGTCCTGGCGCGAGCCGGTCGGTGTCGGGTCGTCGGGCGTCCGGTCCGGCGTCGTGCTCCACGGTGTGTCCGGCGCTGTCTCCGACGGCACGAGGGAGTCGATGCCGTGAACGAGCCACGGATGCGGCGACTCGGTCGGCTGCAGCCGCTGATAGAGGTCGACGTCGTCGCCCTGCAATTCGAGCGGGTCGGGGAACCAGAGCGACTGGACCTCGCCCGGCGTCCCGTCGGCACGCACCGCCGTCGCGCGACCCTGGAGCATCGGCGGCACCGACCGGCCGGTGGCGTCGTTGCCCCACATCAGCTCGGCCTCGGCGCGGCTCAGCGCACCGTGGGAGCAGCGAGACCGGCAGTTGTTGCGCAGCTCAACCGGGAGGACCTTGGCATCCAGATCGGGCCGCTTGATCCCGATGAGGAGATGAACGCCGGCCTCACCGCCGAGCCGGGCGATCTCCCCGACCTGGTCGAGCACCGGCGGCCCCGACGCCCGCCGCCGCCCGGCCTCCCGAGCACCGTCGCGGGCCCACCACTGCGTGATCTCCTCGTGCAGCTCGCGGTACTCGTCGAGGACCAGCAGCAGCGGCTCCAGGCTGCTCTTGCGGACGATGCCCGCCTCCACGGCGGCGTAGCGTCGGTCCATCTCGGCGTGGACGTGCTCGATGATCGCTGCCAGCTGCCGCGGGTCAGTCGGTGTCGCCAGCGCCTGGACGCCCGGCCAGCCGCGCATGCCGAGCAGCCCGGTCCGTCTCGGGTCGCAGACCAGCGCGGCCCAGCCCTTCGCGACGAAGCCGCGCACGACGTTGCGCATCGTGCTGCTCTTGCCCGAGCGGGTCGCGCCGGACACGAGCATGTGCGGTGAGATGTCGAGCGCCCAGGTGACCGGGGTGCCGTACTCGTCGACCGCGTACGGGATCTCGTACTCGCCGCATCGCTCGAGCAGACCCAGGTCGTACGGAACCCGGGTGGGCAGGGTCGGCTTGCGCCGGATCCGGCATCGAGCCTGCCGAGTGACCGGATCGGCGATCAGGTCGGGGATCGCCTGCCACCGGCCCGGGACCTGCCGGTTGAACGCCGCCTCGAACTGGACCCAGAAGTCCGGGTCGGTGGTGCGCTCGTCGGCGATGAACCGCACCTCGAACGAGGCCAGCTCGCCTTCGTCCGCCTGGTCGCCGTCGCTGGTCGTCACGATCGCGGCCTCGGCACCGAGCCGCTGCTCGATCACGACCTCGGCGAAGCGGAGCTCCTTCGGGACCGGCGCGGCGAGCTCGGTGTCGTCGAGGCGGGCCGGGACCAGCACCACCTCGTGCCGTCGGCGACGTACGGTCGCGACCCGGAGCTGGATCCGCAGCGTACGGCCTGCGACGTCGGCGATCCGTTCGAGCCGGGCGGTGTCGGTCAGGGGGTACGACGCGGGTGGGCAGATCGTGACCCGGCTCGGCGGATCGTTGCGACGGGCGCCGACCGGCCAGCGCACTCGCAGCAACCGGCTCAGCTGGTAGGAGGTGGCCTCTGCGAGTCCGATCATGGGCGCCACCCGCTCCGCGACCCGGGCCACCCGGCGGCTTCGGCCACGGGAGCGGATGGCGACGCCGGCGGCGATCAGGGCGAGGCCGGCGCCGATGCCTATCGCGGGACCCTGCCACTGTGCATGCCCGGCAACGCTCGCGATCCCGGCGGCCACCGCCCCGGTCGTCGCCGACAGCGCGGCGAGTTGGAGCCAGGGCGCGCCGCCGGACGGAGTCGCCCGGCCGCCCGTGCGCAGTGCGACGGGTGACGTCGCGGCCTCCGACTCAGAGCTCGTTCGGGTCTGTGTTGCCACCACGAATCCTCCGGTGGTCCCGGTGTCTGGCCCTAACAGGCAGCCGCGATCCGGGTTCGTGACCGAGACGGGCCAATCGGTCGCCAGGGACATCTGGAATGATTCGCCCGAGATTCACCTCGTGTCCGGGTCGGTGTCCGCTCCGAACCACTTGGCTGACAGCTATGGATCGGCCCCGCACCTCGCAAAGGCGACCAACTCCATGCTTCGGCTGCTCACATGCAGAAACAGGTGCTGCCCAGGGGATTACAAAGCGGGGGTGGGCGACGTACTGTCGTCTGAGACCTGTGACAGCGTGTGATACGACGACTACGAGAGGTGGTCGGGTGGGGCCCCGCAATCACGCAAGAGCAGCGCAGATGGAGGCGCCTTGGTGTGGACCAGACGATGGGCAGCCGCGATCGGCGGCCTGGCGATGACAACCGGCGTCGCCGCTTGTGCAGGCAGTGGCGACGCCACCGAGTCAGATCTCGGCTCCTCGGGTGATTCGCAGATGCTCACATCGGGTCCCGCTTCCGGATCATTGGCTGGATACGACTCCGACGAGGTCGCGGCGTACGACGAGGCGGTCGCCGCACTCAATCGCAACCTCCGGGTCGGTCTCGCGGTCTATCGCGAAGGTCTCGCCACTCCGGCCGCCTATCGCGAACTCTCCTCGGTCTACGCGGGCGACGAGTTGGCCGACGAGTGGGAGAACCTCCGCAACATGGATGCGGCCGACGGCTATCTGGACGGCTCGGCTTCGGTGGTCTGGACCAAGCCGGTCCGGATCCTGGTCAGCGATGAGGGCGGAACG
>DATFRX010000525.1:0-2563 GCA_035262905.1 Nocardioidaceae bacterium | reverse complement strand
GCGTCGCGTGCGGGTCGTGCACCTCGCCGGTGATCAGTTCGTTCATGTCAGGCCGCCCCGCTCGGCGCGCACAGCCGATCGATCGAGCGCATCGGGATCCACCGCCAGCTCGGCCGGTGCCGAGCCTCGTAGGCCGCCTCGTACGCCGCCTTGTCCAGCTCGTACGCGGCGAGCAGGTCGGCGTGCTCGCGCGGGTCGAAGCCGGCGACGGAGGCGTACCCGTCGCAGAACGCGGACCTGTTGTGCACCGCCCACTGCTGGGCCCGGTCGTACAGGTGCGCGTCGACCTCGTCGGCCGGCAGCACCTGGAGGCCGGCGTAGTCGAACGAGCGCAGCATGCCGGCCACGTCGCGCATCGGGGAGTCGGGCTCCCGCCGCTCGGCCATCGGCTGCCCCGGCTCGCCCTCGAAGTCGATGATGATCCACTGCTCGGGCGCCCGGAGCACCTGCCCGAGGTGGAGGTCGCCGTGGATGCGCTGGAAGATCGTCGGATCGGTGGCCCGGCCGAGGACGCTCTCCGCCGCCGCCACGTGGTCGGCGAGCTCGGGGACCTCGGCGGCGGCCGCGTGCAGCCGCGCCAGCATCCGGTCGACGTCCGGGCGGGCGATCTCGCGTCCGAGCACGTCACCTAGCGTCGCATGGACAGAGGCCACAGCCTCCCCCAAACGGTGCGCTTCGCCGCCGAAGTCGCCTCCGGCGTCCTCGGCGTGCAGCTCGTCGCCGGCGACCATGTCTCGGGCGCTGGCCGCCGCCATGGACCATCCGTCGGCCGAGTTGGCGGCGAACGCGGAGAGCGTGGCCAGCGACAGGACCTCGCCGGAGGTGTCCTTTCCCTCGATGCCGCCGAGCAGGTGCGCCACGTACGGGCTGCCCGCCCGGCCGAGCGCCCGGCCGAGCTCCAGGTCCGGATTGAGCCCGGGCACCAGGCGCCGGTACACCTTGAGGATCGCCGAGGTGTCGTAGATGACGCTGGTGTTGCTCTGCTCGCCGGCGAACACGTGGGTCGCCGGGTGCTCCGGGAACTGGGAGTCCGGCTCGGGCACGAACGACAGGTCGCCCGCCGTACGCCCCTCGGCGATCATCCGGAGCAGCTCGCTGGACGCGGCGTCCTGGTAGAGTGCGTCGTACGCGATGCGGCCGTCGTCGTCCCCGATCAGCGACACCCCGGTGAACTCGTCGGCCGGCGCGCGGTCCCAGCCGACGACGAGCTGGTACGTGTGCTGGGTGCCGTCGGTGAATTCGACCCGCAGCACGGTGTGGTCGAGGTCCCCGGGCAGCGGGGTGATCGCGACCGGCTCGACCGTGGCGATCTCCCGGCCGCGGCCGGCGTACCAGCGCTGGCGGGTCAGCCAGTCAGCGTAGGGCAACGTCATGACGCCTCCTCGGGCCGGCGCAGCGTGAACCAGTAGAACGCGTGCCCCGGCAGGGTGAGCAGGTACGGCAGCTGGCCGATGTGCGGAAATGCGACCTGGCCGGTCAGCTCCACGGGCAGCCAGCCGGCCCACTTCTGAAGGTTGAGTTCGCACGGCTGGGGGAAGCGGGACAGGTTGTTGACCGACAGGACCACGTCGCCGCGGTACTCCCGGACGAAGGCGAGCACCGAGGGGTTGGAACCGCCGAGGTCCTCGAACTCGCCGAGGGCGAAGGCCTCGTGCCGGCGGCGCACGGCGAGCATGGTCCGGGTCCAGTTCAGCAGCGAGGCGGAGTTGTCACGCTGGGCCTCGACGTTGATCGCCTGGTACCCGTAGACCGGGTCCTGGTTGATCGGCAGCGTGAGCCGACCCGGGGTGGCCGACGAGAAGCCGGCGTTGCGGTCGGGTGTCCACTGCATCGGGGTACGTACCCCGTCCCGGTCGCCCAGCCAGATGTTGTCGCCCATGCCGATCTCGTCGCCGTAGTAGATGACCGGCGAGCCGGGCAGCGACAGCAGCATCGCGGTGAACAGCTCGATCTGGTTGCGGTCGTTCTCCAGGAGCGAGGCGAGGCGCCGCCGGATGCCGACGTTGGCCCGCATCCGCGGGTCCTTGGCGTACTCGGCGTACATGTAGTCGCGTTCCTCGTCGGTGACCATCTCCAGGGTCAGCTCGTCGTGGTTGCGCAGGAAGATCCCCCACTGGCAGTTCTCCGGAATCTTCGGGGTCGACGCCAGGATCTCGGAGATCGGGAACCGGGACTCCCGCCGTACGGCCATGAAGATGCGCGGCATCAGCGGGAAGTGGAACGCCATGTGGCACTCGTCGCCGCCGTTGTCCATGTCGCCGAAGTAGGCCACGACGTCAGCCGGCCACTGGTTGGCCTCGGCGAGCAGCACCCGGCCCGGGTACTCGTCGTCCACCATCTTGCGCAGCCGGCGCAGGAAGTCGTGGGTGGCCGGCAGGTTCTCGCAGTTGGTTCCCTCCTCCTCGAACAGGTACGGCACCGCGTCCAGCCGGAAGCCGTCGATGCCCAGATCCAGCCAGAACCGCACCACGTCGAGCATCGCGTCCTGCACGGCCGGGTTGTCGTAGTTCAGATCGGGCTGGTGGTGGAAGAACCGGTGCCAGTAGAACTGCTGGCGGACCGG
>DATFRX010000524.1:0-3381 GCA_035262905.1 Nocardioidaceae bacterium | reverse complement strand
GCACGGGCTCGACGCCATGCAGAGTGTGCTCACACCACGTGAACGTGGTGTCCGTGTGACGGGCGCGACGGACCGCCTCGGCCCGGGTGGCTAGCCTGGCGGCGTGCAGTTCGAGGATGTCGCCGCCGCGAAGCAGGCCATGCGAGAGCGCATCCTCGAGGGTCGCGGTGGCATGACCAAAGACGAACTCAAGTCGCACGCCGCCGGCATCACCGAGCAGGCGCTCGCACTCCCCCAGATCGAGGCCGCCGAGACCGTCGCGGCCTACTACTCGATCGGCTCCGAGCCCGGCACTCGCGCGTTCGTACGGACGCTGCTCGACTCCGGTCGCCGGTTGCTGCTGCCGATCGTCCTCGACGACTTCGACCTCGACTGGGCCGAGCTGACCGATCCGAGCGACCTCGAGACCGCCGGGCGGCTCGGACTGCAGGAGCCGACCGGATCGCGCCTTGGCCCCGACGCCATCGCCGACGCCGACCTGGTGATCTGCCCCGGCCTCGCGGTGGACGTCACCGGTGCCCGGCTCGGCAGGGGCGCGGGCTGCTACGACCGGGCGCTGGCCCGGGTCGATGCCGACACCACCCGATGCATCGTCGTCTACGACCAGGAGGTCGTCGAGTCGGTGCCGACGACCGAGCGCGACCAGCAGGTCAGCCTGGCCGTCACGCCCACCCGTACCCTCCCCGTCGGCCGCCGGCCGTCCGGGCTGTCGGTGCTCAGGACTGATCGACGGGCGTGAGCACCAGCTCGTGGTCCTGCGCGGCGTCGACCGCGTCGCGCGTGTAGGCCCACGGCAGCGTCTGCCCGTCGGCCCAGATCGTCGTCTGGTCGGCGTAGTTGCCCGCGTACGCATGGCCGGACTCGCCGGTCAGCTGGATCCAGCGGGAGTCATCGAAGTTCGAGAGGTCGACCACCATCCGCATCGAAGGCGCTGACGTCACCTCGAACCCGTCGGCGGCGTCCCATGACGTCGCATCGACCGCTCCGCTGCCGCCGCCGACCTCGTACGGCCCTCGATTGAACATGGTCTCGACCAGACCGACGCCGGACTTGCCCAGCGTCTGGTTCTCCAGCTTCAGCTTGTGGATGTGTCCCCAGGTCCACTGCTCCGCGTCGCGCGCCTGATACATCGTCATGTCGTCCCGCGCGTCCAGCAGCGCCTGCCGGAGGATGTCGTAGCGGTTCTCGACGATCTCGTCGGTCGTCACGTCGTCCCACCACGAGCTGTTCGGGTCGTCGATGATCCTCGACACGACCTCGAACCAGCGCTCGCCGCCGTCCGGCCAGACCGCCTCGGGCAGCTGGTCGTGGAAGGTCAACGCCAGCAGATCGCGCCAGACCACGTTGAAGTACGCCGCCGCACCCGAGCTGGCCGGCTGCGTGAAGTCCCAGTCCTGCAGCAGTCGTTGCCCCGACCGGTAGTAGCCACCGGGCAGCTTGATGTCGAGCAGGTAGGGCACCAGGCGCTCGGCGTTGGCGCTAAAGGTGTCCTTCTGCATCTCGGCCATGTCGCCGACGCTGAGCTGGTCCTTGCCCTTGAGCAGGTCGATGATGCGCTGGCTGCGATAGCCGTAGGCCGAGTCGCTGGTGAGCCGATAGGGGTACTTCCGGCCGAAGACGGCCTGGTTCGCCGTGACGATGTACCCGGCCTTGGGATCGCGGACCGACGGCAGCTGGCGGTACGGGATGTCGCGGACCCACTCGTACCGCGGATCCCATCCCGGCACCGGCCACCGTCCGTCGCCGCGTTGCCGGATCGGGATGCGGCCGGTCGCCTGGTAGCCGATGTGACCGTCCACGTCGGCGTAGACGAGGTTCTGCGACGGCACGTCGAGGTGCTTCGCGGCCCGATGGAACTGCCGCCAGTTGGTGGCCTCGTTGATCCCGAAGATCGCGTCCATGGTCCGGCCGGTCTGCAAGGCCGTCCAGCGCAGCGCGACCGCGTAGGAAGTCGCGTCGCTCTCGGCACCGGCCGTCGCAGCGGCGGCGGTGCTCCCGGCGTCAGCGGCGTCGTCGTCCACATCGGAGATCAGCGGCCCGTGCCGGGTCGACCGGACCGTGATCGTCACCGGATCGTCCCGCCCCGCGACCCGAATGTCCTCGGTCCGGGTGCGCAGCGGCAGCTCCTTCTGGCGATAGCGGTAGGTCCCGGCCGAGTCGTCGACGTCTTCGAGGTAGAGGTCGCTGACGTCGGAGTACATCGTGGTCAGGCCCCACGCGATCCGGTCGTTGTGCCCGATGATCACGCCGGGCATGCCCGCGAAGGTGAAGCCCGACACGTCGAACGGGCAGCTCATCGTGACGTCGTTGCAGTGCAGGCCCATCTGGTACCACACGCCGGGCATCGACGGCGCCAGGTGGGGATCGTTGGCCAGCAGCGGCGAGCCGGACTCCGTATGGTCGCCGCTGACCACCCAGGAGTTCGATCCGAGGCCCTTGAGGGCGCCTGTTCCGAGCAGGTCGGGCAGGTCCCTCGACGCATCTCGAATGCCGCGCAGCACGCTGATCGTGTCGGCCGACAGCTGCGGAGCCGGAGCCGCCCGCGACAGCGCGGCGTTCGAGCCGTCCTGGAACCGGCCCTTGCGGATCCGGCCCGCGGTCACGATCGGGTCGTGCCGCTTGTAGGGGTAGGCCGGATAGAGCTCCTCGACCTGGGCCGCACTCAGATCCTGCGTCGCCAGGACCCGGTCGATCTCGTCGTCCATGTTGCTGCGCAGATCCCACGCCATCGCCTTCAGCCACGCGACCGAGTCGACCGGCGTCCACGGCTCCGGCACGTAGTCCGGCCCGGTCACCGACAGCACGGTGTACTCCAGCGACAGCTCGCCGGCGGACTTGTCCTCGATGTAGGCGTTGACACCGTCGGAGTACGCCTCCAGATAGCGCCTCGTCGCCGGCTGCAGTTGCTCGACCTCGCGTCGCGCCACCCGGCGCCAGCCGAGCGTACGGACGAACTTGTCGGTGTCGATCGCGTCCTCACCGACCAGCTCGGACAGCCGCCCGGCCGTGAGATGGCGCCGGAAGTCCATCTCGAAGAAGCGATCCTGCGCCTGGACGTACCCCTGCGCGAAGAACAGGTCGGTCGGGTTGTCGGCGTAGATCTGCGGGATGCCGTGGGAGTCCCGCATCACCTCGACCTGGTCCCGCAGCCCGACCACGTTCTCCTCTCCGTCGACCTGCGGAAACGAGCGCCGCACCGTGACCACCGCGAAGACCGACGCCGACACCATCAACACGACCGCCACGATCGCGAAGTAGAGGAGATAGCTGCGGCGCACGCGAGCATTCTGCCCGCTGTTTCGGACGTCGACTCGTCCGGCTGGGCTCCGACCACGGTCTGTGCAGGTGGCAGGCCTGATGGTGCGCGGGCGGCTTTCCTCG
>DATFRX010000523.1:0-3898 GCA_035262905.1 Nocardioidaceae bacterium | reverse complement strand
CCGTCGGCACCCGGACGCCACTCGCCGACGCACCGACGCTGATCACGCCGTCCGCGGCGGCCGGCGTCCCGACCGTGCCGGGCGCCGGACCTGAGTTGCCGGCGGCTGCGACGACGACGGCGCCCTCCTGCGTTGCCGCGGTCGCGGCCAGTCCGATCGGCTCGCGACCGTCACCCGGGCCGCCGAGGCTCATGTTGACGACATCGGCGCGATGGGGGTTGTCCGGCGCGACCGCGGCCTCGAGGCCAGCGATGATGTCGGACTCGAATCCGCCGCCGTCGTCACCGAGCACCTTGTACGCCGTGAGCGTGGCCTCGGGAGCGACGCCGGTCACCGAGCCGTTGCCCGCGACGATGCCGGCGACATGGGTTCCGTGGCCGTTGTCGTCCATCGGGTCGGGGTCGTCGTTGACGAAGTCGTAGCCGTCGACGACCTTGTGCTCAGAGCCGAATCCCCCGCCGAGCGAGCCGAGGTTGTAGTCGATCCCGGTGTCGAGGACGGCCACGGTGACGCCCTGCCCTCGGACCTTCCGGCCCTGACCGTCGGTCCGATCCCACACCTTCGGCGCACCGATCAGCGGGACGCTGGTTTCGGTAGTCGCGCGCATTGGCTGGTCCGGGTACACCGCGCGCACGCCGTCGAACCGACGCAGGTCGTCGACGCCGCTGGCGGGCAGGCTTACCGCCAGTCCGGCGAGCAGGTCGGTGTACGCGTGGAGCTGCCGCACCTCGACACCGGCAGTGCGAGCCGCCGCGAGCACGTCGCGCTGCTCCTGCCGTACGCCGATCCGGGCGGTGTCGAGCGACCGCATAGCCGTCGGGCTGGCGGCATTCAGCGGCTGGCCGGCTCGCCCGGTCTGGCGGAGCGCGGCCGGCTCGTCGAGTTGCACGATGACCCGCTCGCGCGGGCCGCCGGTCGCGGCGGCCGGGGCCGGGCCACTGGCGGCCGGCGCCGCCGGAGCTACTCCGGCGAGACCTCCGATGGCCAGGACGGCAGAGAGGAGAGCGGGAAGCGGGCGCAGCGAGTAGCGCATGGGACGACTCCAGATTCACCGGCGGGTACGGCTGGATTTATCTATCCATCTGGCGCCAGCGCCCACAACATCTGAGAGTGGCCGATTGTGGACGTTGGCACCGGTGTGCCACGGTGACGGGATGCCCGCATCCGACCCGATTATGACTAAATCGACTATTCCAGACGAGACCACGGTGCTATCTCCGTCGACCCTGACCGCACTCGGTCTGTCGGAGTTCGACGAGACCGTCTACCGCGCCCTGCTCGGCCATGCCGACATCAGTCCTGCCGAGCTCGCTGTCGAGGTCGAGGCCTCCTCCACGCGGGCCGACCGGTCCCTCGACCGGCTCCGCGACCTGGGCCTCGTGAGTCGGCTGTCCGGCCGTCGGCGCCGCTACACCGCAGCGGATCCCGAGGCCGCGATCGAGGCGCTGATCCGCAACCGCACGGCTGACCTCGAGCGGGTCCGCTCGGTGACCGTCGAGCTGTCCGCAGCATTCCATGCTGCTCGGCGAGCGGGTGGCAGGGGCGACGTCGTCGAGTTGGTCCACGGCGCCGAGGAGCTCGGCCGGTGGTTCGTACGCCTGCAGCAGCAGGTACGCGAGGAGATGCTGGTCCTGGACCGACCGCCGTACGCCCTCGCGGCCAGCAACCCGGTCGAGCCGGTGAGCCTGGCCCAGGGGGTGCGATGGCGGGCGGTCTACGCACCGGAGGCGTTGGAGATTCCCGGCGCACTCGACGAGATCACCGAGCTGGCTCAGCGTGGCGAACGCGGCCGGGTGCTGCCCGGACTCCCACTCAAGCTCGCGATCGCCGACGCCAAGGTCGCGCTGCTGCCGCTCGGTCTCGACCTCGAGACCGCGCAGGTGGCGCTGGTCCACGAGTCCACGCTGCTCGACGGGCTGGTCGATCTCTTCCAGACCTACTGGGAGCTGGCGGTGCCGATCGGAGCGGATGCGAACGAGGTCGGTGTCGTAGACGAGGACACCCGGCAGCTGCTGGCCCTGCTCGCGAGCGGACTCAAGGACGATGCGATCGCCCGCCAGCTGGGTCTGTCGACCCGGACGATGCGGCGCCGGATCCGCAACCTGCTCGACGACCTGTCGGCGGCGAACCGCTTCCAGGCCGGTGTCCAGGCCGCTCGTCGCGGCTGGCTCTGACGGGAGCCGCACCACTGGGGGTAGCCAAATCGCGAAACACGCCGACGTGTCTCGCGATTTGCCTACCCTCACGGGCCCGCGGCGCACTAGTCCACCGGCGTCTCGGCGTGCCGGCTCGGCTGGCGGAGTACGACGATCACCAGGCCGGCCAGGACGAGCACCAGCCCGGCGTACACTCCGATCGGCGGCGCCTGGCCCAGGAACACCGACGCGAGGAGGGCGGCTCCCGGCACCTCGAGCAGCAACACCAGCGACACCACCGTCGGGCTCAGAACGGCGAGCAGGTGGTTGAAGATCGAGTGGCCGAGCAGTTGCGACGACACGGTCACGGCGATCAGCCCGAGCCAGGTGGTCGCCTCGTAGCCGGCGAGCGACTGCTGGCCGATCAGGCAGACGACCAGCATGACGATCGCGCAGGTGCAGTAGCAGAGGGTGGTGTACGCGACGGTCGACAGCGACTGTCGCATGGTGCCGCCGGTCACGACGTACGCGGCGGCGAACACTCCGCCCGCAACCGCCAGTAGGTCGCCGACCAACGCCTGGGTCGACAGGGTGAGGTCGACGCCGGACACGACGAGGACGCCGCTCGACGACACGGCCAGGCCGACCAGCACGGCCTTGGGCACCGGATGCCCCCGCAGCCGGTCGATGAGCACGACGAACGCGACCTGGAGCGCCTGCAATGCGGTCGCAGACGCCACCGAGGTGAGCTTGAGCGACGACACCCAGGTCGCGAAGTGGCCGGCCAGCATCAGCCCGGCGAAGACCGTTCCGACCAGCGCCCGCTGATCGAGGGCCCGCAACTCTGCTCGTCCACTGGTCAGCGCCGGCGGCAGCATGACGGCCGTGCCGAGCGCGTTGCGCCAGAACGCGATCGCCAGCGCCGGGGCGGCGATCCAGGCCATCAACGGCCCCGACGCCGACACCCCGATCACGCCGATGATGCTGAGGAGCAGGTTCACCGGACACAGTGTTCAGGACGCAGTCCGCCGCGATGTGCCAGGCTGAGTTTCGTGGACGACGTCGAGGCGGCCCTGATCGCCGAGCTCGCCAAGAAGTCGTGGCTGTGCTGGGTCACCTACGGCGATCCGTCGCGGGCCCATCCGGTCTGGCATGCCTGGGTCGACGACGCGATCTGTGTCGTCGCGGGCGGCGACGAGCAGCCGCTGCCGGACATCGAGCAGCAGACCGAGGTGCTGGTCACCCTGCGGACCAAGGCCACGCGGGAGCGGTTGGTGACGCTGCTGGCCCGGGTCGAGCAGGTCGGTCCGGACCATCCGCAGTGGGAGGCGATCACCGCCGCGCTCGTGACCGGTCGGCTCAATCTGGTCGATCCGCCGAACGCACCCGACCGCTGGGCGCGGGACAGCGTGGTGGTACGGCTGGTGCCGGTCGACGTGGTGGAGGCGCCGGGCCGACAGCCGGACGACCGAGCGGCCGCAGAGCCAATCGACTCGCCGGCGACGACGGTGGGCCGGCCGCCGCCGGTGTTGCACCGTCGGCAGCGGCGACGTCGGCGCCTGTCGTGAGAGCGCCACCAGTGGCTGATCACCGCGCCACGAGTGGCTGATGCTCGTCAGGGGGTGGGCGGGGTGAGGTGGCCCGAGGCGACCGGCACGACGCCGCCGCCGACTCTGACTTGGAACGCCTTGCCGGCCCGGGCCTCGATCCAGCCGTGCAGCACCGAGCGGCGTCCGGACTCGAGCCCTTGTCGAATGCGATAG
>DATFRX010000522.1:0-5633 GCA_035262905.1 Nocardioidaceae bacterium | reverse complement strand
AGCCGGCGCTGGCGTACGCCCGCGAGCTGGTCGAGATCGCCCCACGCACTCGGGTCGAGATCCGTGCGGCATTCGAGCAGCGCTGGCCGTCGTTGGACGCCGACACGCTCGCGATGATCGCGCACGTCGTGCTGCCGCTGGTCCAGGTCACGCCGCGTGGTGTCTGGCGCGACAACGGCCCGGCCGCGCTGACCACGATCGAGTCCTGGCTCGGCGGTTCGCTGTCGACGGACCGCACCCTCGATCGCCTGGTCACGCGCTATCTGGCCGCCTTCGGACCGGCGTCGGTCGCCGACCTCCAGGCCTGGTCCGGGCTGACCCGGCTGCGTGAGGTCGTCGATCGGTTGCGCGATTCGCTGCGGATGTTTCGCTCCGACGACGGCATCGAGCTCTACGACCTGCCGGACGCGCCCCGGCCCGATCGCGATGTCGAGGCGCCGCCGCGATTCCTGCCGGAGTACGACAACGTGCTGCTGTCCCACAAGGACCGGAGCCGCGTCATCCCGGACGGTCGCCGGGTGCCGCTGCCGCCGGGCAACGGCGCGTCGGCCGGGACGGTGCTGGTCGACGGGCGGTTCGAGGCGACCTGGCGGCTGGACGGCTCGGACCTGCTCGTGGAGTCGTTCGATGCCGTGTCGACGCGAGACGCCGAGGCGATCCAAGTCGAGGGGCGGGCGCTGCTGCGGTTCGTCGCCGGCGAGCCGGGCGAGGTCCGGATCTCGCAGCCCGACTAGGAGCCGGTCAGGTCGATCGTACGAACAACTCGCCTCGGTCCCGCAGGTACTCGCCGAACTCGTCGGGTCCCTCCACCTCGAACTCGGCCCCGACCGAGCCGAGTACGAAGGTCGGCCAGTCGAACGTGTCGACGTTCATCACCAACCGGCAGCGCTGATCACCGAGCGACTCGACCGTGCCCCATCGGTAGACGACCCGCTCGACATCGGCCGCAGGCGCCTCGATCGTCACGACCACGCGGTGGCGGGTCGGGACCGAGGACAGCTTGTCGCGGACGAACGTGGCCGCATCGCCGCCCGGGACCTCCCGCTGCCGGAACCGGGCGCCGGTCGACTTCGGGTCGCTGAGCCGGTCGACTCGGAAGGTCCGCCAGTCATGCCGTTCGACATCCCATGCGACCAGGTACCAGCGGCGGCCGAGCGACACCAGCCGGCTCGGCTCGACATGGCGGGCGGTCTGGCTGCCGTCGCGGGCGGTGTAGGCGAACCGGAGCCGCTCGTCGTCGCGGCAGGCCTGCGCGATCACGGTCAGCGCCAGCGCGTCGACGGTCGGGCCGCTGCCCCAGGCGGCCGGCACCGCGTACGTCCGCAGCGCCTCGACCCGGTTGCGCAGCCGACGCGGCATCACCTGAACAACCTTGGTGAGCGCGCGCAGCGACGTCTCCTCGATGCCCTCGACGGCGCCGCCGGTCGCGTTGCGCAGGCCGACCGCGATCGCGACCGCCTCCTCGTCGTCGAGCAGCAACGGCGGCAGCGCGCTCCCGGCCTGCAGTTGGTAGCCGCCGGCCACACCGCGGCTGGCGTTGACCGGATAGCCGAGCTCGCGAAGCCGATCGATGTCGCGCCGCAGCGTTCGCTCGCTCACCTCCAGCCGGTCGGCGAGCTCGGTGCCGGGCCAGTACCGATGGGTCTGGAGCAGCGAGAGCAGTCGAAGCATGCGTGCGCTGGTGTTCGCCATGAGATCAGATTGCTTCGTATTGAGGTCAGAAAGTGGCCGCAATGAATCATAGCGTTGGGGACATGACGACGACACTGAGCGACACCTCAGAAGCCCAAGTCACTGACGTCCCGACACCACAGGCGCCAACCAGCCCGGCGTACCCCAAGCGCTGGCTCGGTCTGTTCGCGATCCTGGCCGCGAGCCTGATGAACCTGCTGGACTCGACGGTCGGCACCGTGGCCGCGCCGTCGATCCGGGGCGACCTCGGCGGATCACTCTCGACGCTGCAGTGGATCGCTGCCGGCTACACCCTGGCGCTTGCGGTCGGACTGCTCACCGGTGGCCGGCTCGGCGACATGTTCGGCCGTAGGCGGATGCTGATGATCGCAGTGGCCGGCTTCGTCGCCGCCTCGGTGGCCTGCGCGTTCGCGATGTCGCCGGAGACGCTGATCACCGCTCGGGTGGTTCAGGGCGCGTTCGGTGCGGTCATGCTGCCGCAGTGCTTCGGCCTGATGCGTGACATGTTCGGCGCCGAGGTCGGCAAGGCCTTCGCCGTGCTCGGGCCGGTGATCGGGCTGTCGATCATCGCCGGGCCCATCGTCGCCGGACTGCTGATCGACGCCGACTTCGCCGGCACCGGCTGGCGGTCGATCTTCTTGATGAACCTGCCGCTCGGCGCGTTCTCGCTCTACGTCGGCTACAAGATCCTGCCGGTCGGCGGTCCGATCGCGGGCGCCAAGCGACTCGATCTGCGCGGTGCCGTCGTCGCGGCGGCCGGCATGTTCCTGCTGGTTTACCCGCTGGTCCAGGGTCGCGAGCTCGGCTGGCCGACCTGGACGATCGTCATGCTGGCCGCTTCGGTGCCGGTGCTCGCCGGGTTCGGCTGGCAGCAGTACGGTCGCACCCGCGCCGGCCGTACCCCATTGGTCGAGCTGAGCGTCTTCGCCAAGCGGTCGTACACCTCCGGCGTCCTGTTCGTCATCGTCTTCTTCGGCGCGGTGGTCGGCTTCTCGCTCGCGCTCGGTCTGTTCCTGCAGCTCGGCCTGCACTACCGCCCGCTCGACGCGAGCCTCGCGATGGCCGCCTGGCCGGTCGGCGCGTTCATCGGCTCGGTCTTCGGCAGCACGATGATGAACAAGCTCGGCCGCCACATCCTGCACATCGGCCTGACCGTGATGGCGATCGGGCTGGTCTACCTCTACACCGTGTTCGACCAGGTGGGAAGCGGCCTCGGCGCGTGGGACCTGGCGCTGCCGCTGGTCGCGTACGGCGCGGGCATGGGGATGATCTTCGTGCCGCTGTTCGACATCATCGTGGGCCGTCTGGAGGATCACGAGGTGGGCTCGGCGTCTGGCCTGCTCGAGTCGTTCCAGCAGCTCGGGGCCTCGCTCGGCATCGCGGTGCTCGGCACGATCTTCTTCGGGGTCGTCGGATCGCAGCTCGACCCGGACAGCTTCGTGACCGCCGCCCGGCACGTCACGCTGCTGACCGTCGGGCTGACCGCGGCTGCCTTCGCGATGGCCTTCCTGCTCCCAAAGCGGGCTCGCGAGCACGTCGCCTGACCCGCTCCACTGGCGGTAGCCAAATCCCGAAATACGCTGGCGTGTTTCGGGATTTGCCTACCCTCACCGGGGGTACGAGCGGGGAAGCGGGCGGGTGCAAGGGTCAGCGGCGAAGCCGAGCCGGTGCACCGACGATCCGAAGGCCGATGACGGCGATCGCCGCGCCGTGACCGATCACGAGCGCGCCGGCCTGACTGACGATGCCGGCGATCACGCGTTGCAGCAGGCCGGCGTCCTCGGCAAGGCCAGGCGCGTCGATCGCCGTGGGGTCCGCCACGCTGACCGTGGTGAGTACGCCGATGAGCAACAACGGCGGCAGGACTCCGACGACGAAGAACCCGTCGGTCCGGACGACTAGGGCCGCCGTGATCGACGTGAGAACGAAGCAGGCGCCGAAGAACATCCCGAGTGCGTCGGTGAGCAGCAACTGGACGGCGGCGGCGCCGAGCATGCAGGCGGCGCTAACCGTCACGACCGCGGGCGCACTCAGCTCCCGGCGGGCCATCCGAAGGGTCCGCGCCTGTAACCGCTGCTCCCAGCGCGCCACGTCAGACCTCGATCGCCTGCCTAGCCGACTCGTCTGGGTGCCGGTGGCGGCAACTCATCGAGCAGCTCGGGAGCCGACAGCGGCCGGACCGAGGCCTCGACCGACTGCGGCGCGGGCAGCTTCTTGTCGGTGACGTCGAGCTCACGCAGCTTGCGGGCCGACACGAACACCCGACTCTCCAACGATGCGACCGCGCTGTTGTAGCTGTCCACGGCCGACGACAGACCGCGGCCCAGCTTGTCGACATGCCCGCCCAAGGTGCCGAGTCGCTCGTAGACCTCGCGGCCAAGGGCGGCCACCTCGCGAGCGCCTTCGGCGACCGACTCCTCACGCCAGGCGAGTGCCACGGTGCGCAGCAGGGCGATCAGCGTGGTCGGCGTCGCGAGCACGACCTGACGGGCCGCGGCGTACTCCAGCAGGTTCGGCTCGGTCTCGAGGGCCTGCGACAAGAACACCTCGCCCGGGATGAATAGGACGACGAATTCCGGAGCTGAGTCGAACTGCCGCCAGTAGGCTTTGGCGGACAGGGCGTCGATGTGGCCGCGTAGCTGCCGCGCATGGCGTACGAGCTGGGCCTGCCGGACCTCCTCGCGCTCGGCCGACGTGGCCTCGAGGAACGCGTCGAGCGGGACCTTGGAGTCGACGACGACCTCCCGACCGGCGGCCAGATGGACGATCAGGTCCGGCCGGAACATCGTGTCGCCGTCGCGCACGGTGACCTGCTCGGAGAAGTCGCAGTGCTCGACGAGCCCGGCCAGCTCGACGGCCCGGCGCAGATGCATCTCGCCCCACCGGCCCCTGACCTGCGGCCGACGCAGCGCGGTCGCCAGCGACGACGTCTCGCGCCGGAGCGACTCGCCGGTCACCCGGACCGACTCCACCTGCTCGCGGAGCTGGGCATGCCACTCGACCCGGCTCGTCTCGAGCTCGCGCAGCCGGGCGTCGAACCGGTCGAGGCTCTCCTTGACCGGGCCCACGACCTGCTGGGTCGCGCTGCTGACGGCCCGCTCGGTGGCGTTGGTGACGGCCTCGTGGGTCGCATTGGTGACCGCGCCGATCGCCTCGCGCTCCTCGTCCGGATCACGCTGCGGCTGCCGGCCGATGCCGATCTGGACGCCGAGCTGCAAGCCGACCGCCAGGCCGACACCGAGGGCGAGCAGGGCGGCCACAATCACCGTAATTGCATCCATGTGATTCAAGGTGCCACGGCGCCCCGACAAAAGGGTGGTGTACGCGCCGGAGACGGTATTTGATGGCGTGGTGATCTTCGAGACCGAGCGTACGATCGTGCGCCCCTGGACCGAGGCCGACGCCGATCGCATCTACGACACCCTGCGCCGGATGGAGGTCGCGAAGTGGCTCGGTTCCGAGCCCAAGCCGATGAAGAGCCGCGACGAGGCACTGAAATGGATCAAGGCCTGGCGCGAGCGCAACGAGGCGGATCCCCGGGTCGGCTGCTGGGCCGTCGAGGTCAAGGAGACCGGGGTCGCGGCCGGCTCTGTGCTGCTCAACCACCTGCCCCGGGGCGACGGCGAGATCGAGATCGGCTGGCACTTCCACCCGGACTCGTGGGGTCAGGGCTACGCCCGTGAGTCGGCCTTGGCCACGCTCGACAAGGGCTTCGAGGACGAGATCCCCGAACTGTGGGCCATCACCCATCTCGGGAACGACCGGTCGCAGAAGGTCTGCCTTGCCCTCGGCATGCTCGACCAGGGCGTCTTCCACGACCGCTGGTACGACGGAGACGCCCGGATCTATCGGCTCACCCGCGACGAGTGGCTGGCCCGCCGGTCATGAGGTACGCCCACTGCTCTTGAAGTAGCGGTTCGACTCTCGAGTCCACAGCAGCC
>DATFRX010000521.1:0-6415 GCA_035262905.1 Nocardioidaceae bacterium | reverse complement strand
GAGCAGCTCCCAGCTCCAGTCCACCACCGCCTGAAGGGTCTGGTGGCGGGGCAGCGCGGTGCGGCTGCCGCTGGCGAGCAGCCGGAAGCGGTCGTCGAGCCGGGCCGCGATCTGCTCGACCGGGAGGGCTCGCAGCCGGGCGGCCGCCAACTCGATCGCGAGCGGCAGGCCGTCGAGCCGGCGGCAGATCTCCACGACGTGATCGACGTTGCCGGCATCGATCTCGAACTCCGGTCGGGCGGAGCGGGCCCGCTCGGCGAACAGTCGCACTGCCGGGAAGTCGAGTGCCTCGGCGACCGTGACCGAGTCGGATGGAGCGGCCAGTGGCGGCACCGGCGACACCGTCTCGCCCATGACGCCGAGCGGCTCGCGGCTGGTCGCGAGGATCCGAAGCTCCGGGCAGCGGCCGAGCAGGTACTCGGTGAGCCAGGCCGCCGCGTCTATCAGGTGCTAGCAGTTGTCCAGCACCAGCAGCGTGGCGGAGCCACCGAGCGCGTCGGTCAGCCGGCTCGTCGCGTCTCTCGGCGAGGTCCGCTGGGTGTTGTCGAGCAGGTTGGCCTCGCGGCGGCCGAGGGCGCCGAGGATCGCGAGCGGCATGTCGTCGGGATCGGTGACCGACGCCAGCTCGACGATCCAGACGCCGCCGGGCATGCGTTCGACCAGTCCGGCCGCTGCGGTCATGGCGAGCCGGGTCTTGCCGGCGCCACCGGGACCGACCAGGGTGACCAACCGGGACTCGGCGACGAGCGTACGCAGCCGGGCGAGCTCCTCGTCGCGGCCGACCAGACTGCTCAGCGGGGCGGTCAGGTTGGTCGGCGGCGCGGGCGATCCGGCCCGGTCGCGGTCGTGATCGCCGCGCAGCAGGGCGACATGGAGCTCCTGCAACTCGGGCGACGGGTCGGCACCGAGCTGGTCGGCGAGCCGCTCGCGTAAGGCCTCGTAGACCTGCAGTGCCTCGGCCGGTCTGCCGTCAGCCGACAACGCCTTCACCAGCAGGCCATGCGTACGCTCCCGCAGCGGGTGCTGGAAGGCGAGCGTCTCGATCTCGGCGATCGCCGATGCGCTCGGATCGGTCGCCAGCTCCGCGGCCAGGCGGTCCTCGATCGCGCTCAGCCGGCGCTGTTCGAGCCGGTGTGACTCGCCGGCGGCGAAGGACGCGCCCGTCACGTCGGCCAGCGCGGCACCGCGCCACAGGGCCAACGCGTCCTCGAGGAGGCGCCGCGCGGTGTCCGGGTCGCCCGCGTCCAGGGCACGCCGGCCGTCGGTGGCAAGCGTCTCGAAGCGATTGGCGTCGACGGCGTCGGGTGGCAGGTCGAGGCGGTAGCCCGCCGGACCCGACTCGAGCCGGCCGGATGCGGGCAGCGCCCGTCGCAGTCGCGAGACCAGCGACTGCAGCGCGTTGAGCTGGTCGGTCGGCGGCTCGTCCTCCCACATCGCGTCCACGAGTGCCTCGACGCTGATGTAGCGACCGGCGTCGAGAGCGAGTCGGATCACCAGGGCCCGCAGTCGGGCGCCGCGAATCTCGATCGGCTCGCCCGCGTCGCTGATCTCCAGCGGTCCGAGGACATTGATCCGCACGCCGTCAGCCTCTCACGCGCGACAAAGCGGGCTCAGTTGTCGATCGTCTTGCGGCGCCTGGTCCACTGCCGTCGCAGTTCGTCGCTGAACAGTCGCCGGATCGCGACGTCGTCGAGCACGCCGTCGACCCCGACCAGCTCGCCCTGGGACAGCCGCTGGCACACCAGCATCCAGGCCTTGCCCATCGCGAACGTGATGGAGCCGGCGACGGTGGCGTTGATGGTGCCGCCGATCAGCGTGCCCGCGCCGGGGATGAGCTTGAACATGCCGCCGACCAGCGACCGGCCGACCGACGTCGCACCGGCGGTCGCGGCGATCCCGGCCAGGGTGGCGCGGTCCATTCGTACGCCATAGGTCTGGGCGATCGCGGCCATCATGCCGAGCTGGATCGGGACCAGGATGACGGCGTCCGCGAACGGGATCGGTACCGCACCGGCGCTGGCGGCCGCGGTGACGGCGGTGCCGACGGCGGCATCGGCCTGCTTCTTCTTCCGCCCCGCATCGATGATCTGAGCCGCAGTCAGTGCTTCCTCAACTGTCTGGGGAGCGACCTGAAAGGTGGCATCAAGGACCTCAATGAGGCCGTGCGCCTCCTGGCCGGTGAAGTCGTCCCGCAGCGCCATCGTGAAGAAGGGGCGCTGGCCGAAGATCGGGAGGTCGCGGGACTGGATGTCCTGGGCGAGCGCGACCGTATCCGGGTGCGGCCGCCCGTCCCGCATCGGCACCTGTGTGATCACCAGGATCACCGGCAGCCCGAGCCGATGCAGGGCCCGGACGAAGTCCGCCTCGGCCGGCTCGAACCGACGGTCGCCGGACCGCACGCAGTACCAGGCGACGTGGAGTTGCTCGGCGACCGGCTGGCTCCGCATCGCGGTGACGTAGTTGGCGAGCTCGGCGAGGATCTTCTCGTTGTCGATGCCGACCTCGATGCCCCGGGTGTCGTAGACGCCGAGGAACTCGGTGGAGTGCACGTACAGGTGCGCCTCGCGGGTGACGGGTTCGCCGATCCCGGTCGCGGCGACCTCCTCGCCGAAGATCGCGTTCACCAGGGTGCTCTTGCCGACGCCGGTCTTGCCGAAGATGGCCAGGTTGAACCGGCCGTACTTCTCGGCCTGCTCCCGGTACGCGCGCGCGAACTGGTCTCGGAGCCAGTCGTCCGGTCCGCTCGGCATGGATCCCTCCTGGGCTGGTTCGGCACACCTGTGTCGTGGCCTCGACGATACGTGGCACGGACGGAGTCACGGTCGACGCCAAGCCGCTGACCGGCGAGATCGTCTAGCTTGGATTCCCAGGTCCGGCCGGCACTCGGAGAGCGAGGTGGGCAGGGTGAACGTCGTGGTCCTCGGCGCCATCGCGTACCTCGTCGTCGGCGCTGTCTTCGCACTCCTGGTCTACCTGGTCGACCGGGGCGACGGCCGGGAGTACGCGAGGACGCTCGGACAGTGGTGGACCCTGCCGCTCTACATCGCCCTCGTACTGCTGTGGCCGCCGGCCGTGCTCGTCCTCGGCGTCGGCGTGATCACCGGTGTCCTGAGCTGACGCCGATCGGCATTGGCATCATGGGGCACCTATGCGCCCGCATCGAGCCGGTCTGACCGCGGCGAGCCTGCTCCTGGTCTTCGCCGTCGGCTGCAACGCCGGCGCCGACGAGGCGGACCCGGCGGCACCGCACCACGACTACGTCACGGTGCCGGATCGGGAGCCGCCGGTCATCGACGTGACTGCCCAGAACGGTGAGGCGGGGCGCCGGGCGCTGGCGGACCGCGCGCTGTTCTTCCTGGCGCCGAAGGACGGCGACTCGATGACCGGGCCGATGATCGTCGACAGCGAGGGCCGGCCGGTGTGGATCGGCCCGGAGGTGCGGGGCTACGACCTGCGGGTCCAGCGCTATCGCGGGAAGCCAGTGCTCACCTGGTGGCGTCAGGTCGACACCCCTCGCTTCGACGGCCAGGTCGTGATCATGAACTCGTCGTACCAGCGGATCGCCACCGTCACCACCAAGGGCATGCCCTCCGATCCCCACGAGACGACGCTGACGCCACGCGGGACCGCGCTGCTGATCGGCTACCGCGACGTCCAGCTCGACCTCCGCGACGTCGGCGGCCCGGACTACGGCTGGGTGCGAGACGACATCGTGCAGGAGGTCGACATCGCGACCGGCCGGGTGCTGTTCCGGTGGAGCGCCCTGAAACACATCCCCTTGACCGACGGCCGGATCCGCGAGGATCCCTACGGCACGGGGGTCTCGAAGAGCGACCCATGGGACTACGCGCACATCAACTCGGTCACCCTGGACGGCGACGCGCTGCTGATCTCGGCCCGCAACACGTCGGCGATCTACCGGGTCGACCGCAAGACCGGCCATGTGGACTGGACGCTCGGCGGGCGATCGAGTGACTTCCGGTTCGTCGGCGGCTCGCGATTCAGCTGGCAGCACGACGCACTGCGGCAGCCCGACGGCACGATCACCCTGTTCGACAACCACGGTTCGTACGACACGGGCGGCGACTCACGAGGCCTGCGGCTGCGGGTGAACGTCCGAGACCGGACGGCGACCGCGGTCGCGGAGTACCCCTTCCCGGGCGGCCGCTTGGGTGCCACGCAGGGGAACATGGAGGTACGGCCGAACGGGAATGTCGTCATCGGATGGGGCTCGAGCCCGTACTACTCGGAGTTCGCTCCCGACGGCCGGCTCCTGCTGGACGCCGACTTCGGCAGCGGGGAGAGCTACCGGGTGTACCGGATGCCATGGACCGGGTCGACCCCGCGACCGGCGCTCGTCGTGATGAACGGCCGGGCCTATGCCAGCTGGAACGGCGCGACCGACGTGGCGGCCTGGCGGTTCCTCGCGGGTGCAAACGCGACCGAGGCCTCGATCGTCACGACGGTTGCGCGTGACGGGTTCGAGGCCTCGGTCGACGTTCCCGACAAGCCGTATGTCGCGGCTCAAGCTCTCGACGCCGACGGGAACGTCCTAGGGACCGCCGAAGTGGGCGGCTAGGTCCAGCTAGTAATAGTGCCGGCGCGGACCGACCTTGCGGTCCATGGAACCGAGCAGCCAGAGGACCGCACCGACCACTGCGAGGATGATGCCGAGGATCCACAGGATGGAGACGTTCAGCAACGCTCCGAGGATCAGCAAGATGACACCAAGGACGATCATGGGACTTCTTTCTCCCTCCCGGGCAACGACCTTCGTCGATGCAACGGCACAGCAGTGCCCACGCCGAGGGGTCTCAAACGCTGGAGTACTCCGACTGCTCCCGTAGCTTCCGGATCGCGCTCGTAGCGATCGATATGCCGGATTCGATCCCGACCAGCATGCCGAGTACGACGCCGGCATAGCTGCCTGCCTCGGCGAGGACGTACCCGTAGAGGAAGCTGTCGTTTCCGGTGGTCGCGAAGACCAGGGTGTCGGCCAGGCTGCCGACCACGAAGCCCGCGATCATGCCGATGACGGTGCCGACGCCGCCGCAGATGACGGCGACGAAGAACCCCTTCCAGGCGGCCTCGGTCGTTGACTCAACGCTCATCCGTCCTCCCTCACCAGACGTCGTGCGTCATAGTCTAGTTATCAAGTCGAGATAAAGCTATAACCTTTGATGCTTCCGCGCCCCGTCGTCGGATGTATGCGCAGACGCATGTATGCGATGCTCCCATCGAGTGGGAGGCGCGTTCGGCGTGCCGAGACGAGAGGAAGCGGTCCATGACCGATCGCGAGGAACTTGCCGACGCCTTCGTCACCGCGAGCCGAGCGCTCGTCGGAATGGCCGTGCGATCCATCGCCGCGGCGCCTGTCGAGATCACGCTGACGCAGCACCGTGCACTCGTGCTGCTCGCGAACCATGGCAGCCAGTCCATCGGCGCCCTGGCGTCGCCGCTGGGAGTCAATCACTCCAACGCGAGTCGATTGTGCGATCGGCTCGAACGCCTGGGACTCGTCGCGCGACGGCGGTCCGAAAGCGATGCCCGATCCGTCGAGATCTCCCTTACCGAGACCGGCAAGGACCTGCTCGACAGGGTCGATCAGCATCGACGAAACGAGGTCATGCAGGTGCTGACCACGATGCGGCAGGTCGACGCCAAGGTCGCGATCCGAGCCCTGGCGGCCTTCGCCGACGCGGCCCACGAGCTTGCCCCCGACGACCGGGCCCTGAGCGCTTCCTAGTACGCCTCGTGGTTTAGCTGGCTGTGAGTTCGGTTTTGAGGTTGTTGAGGATGCGGCTGAGGAGTCGGCTGACTTGCATTTGGGTGACGCCGAGGTCGGTGGCGATTTGGGATTGGGTCCAGCCGCGGAAGAAGCGGAGGGCGAGGATCTTGCGGTCCCGGTCGGGGAGGTCTTCGATCAGTGGGGCGAGGGCGACCCGGATTTCGGCGCGGTCGAGGTCGCGGTCGTCGGCGCCGAGCCGGTCGGCCAGGGCGTAGCCGTCGCCGGTGGGGCCGCGGCCGTCGATCGAGGTGGGGGTGAAGCAGCCGTCGGCGGAGAGGGCTTCGTTGACCTCGGGCTCGGTGACGCCGAGCCGGTCGGCCAGCTCGGCCGGCCGGGGCGGCCGTTTGAGTTCTTGGGTGAGTGGTTCGGAGATGGCGGAGATGTCGGCCTGCAGTTCCTGGATCCACCGGGGTGCCTTGACCGTCCAGCTCTTGTCCCGGAAGTGTCGCTTGACCTCACCGGCGATGGTGGGCACGGCGTAGGAGCGGAAGTCGTCGCCACGGTGCGGGTCATAGCCGTGGATCGCCTTCATCAACCCCACATAGGCCACCTGCGACAGATCCTCAGACGACTCCCCACGACCCCAATACCGCGCCGCCACCGACCGCGCCATATCCATATTCAACA
>DATFRX010000520.1:0-10240 GCA_035262905.1 Nocardioidaceae bacterium | reverse complement strand
GTCCAGGCCGCCAACCTCGAGTCGGGCGCCCTACAGCCGGTCGAGGAGGTCGCGGCCGCCTGCGATGCGGCTCAGGCGCCGTGGTTCGTCGACGCGGCCGCAGTGGTGGGCCGGCTGGCCATGCCGATCGGCTGGTCGGTGGCCGCCGCGAGCGCGCACAAGTGGGGTGGGCCGGCCGGCGTGGGCGTGCTGGCGGTGCGCCGCGGATCCGGCTGGCGGGCCGCGACCGTGGCCGACGAACGCGTCGACCCGAGGACCCCGGGGTACGAGAACATCCCGGCGATCCTGGCGGCGGCAGCGGCCCTGCAGGAGATGTCGGCCGGCGCCTCCGAGCGGGCCGAGCGGCAGCGCGAGCTGACCGAGGAGCTGCGGAAGCGGATCGCCGCCACCCCCGACGTCGAGCTGATCGGTCCGGCGGACGAGCGGCTGCCGCACGTGGTCGCGGGCTCGTTCCTCTACGTCGACGGCGAGGTGCTGGTGACCGAGCTCGACCGGCTCGGCTTCGCCGCCGCGAGCGGCTCGGCCTGCACGGCAAGCAGTCTGGAGCCGAGCCATGTGCTGGCGGCGATGGGCGTCCTGACCCACGGCAACGTCCGGATCTCGCTCACCGTCGACACTACCGGCGAGGAACTCGACGCCTTCCTCGCGGCCCTCACCGACGTGGTCGCGGCGACCCGAGAGCGCCTGGGGCCGCTGTGAGCGAGGCGACCGTCGACGTCACGCTGGACTGCACCGGCCAGCGGTGTCCGCTCCCGGTGATCAAGCTGGCGCAGGCGATCCGGTCGGTGCCGCCCGGCGGTGTCGTACGGCTGCTGGCCGACGATCCGGCAGCCCTCGCCGACGTACCCGCATGGTGCCGGATGCGCGATCAGGAGCTGCTCGCCGTGGACCGGCCTGCCGACGGACCGGCGACCTTCGACGTACGGCGCCGCTAGGGGCGCGGGAAGCTGAAGCGGGGAGTGATCTCGGCGGCCGCGTCGGCGCCGTAGGCACCCTCGAACCGGGCCAGGAAGTCCTCCCGAGACAGGACGTACTCCTGGGTGCCGGTGGTCTCGACGACGCTCGCCGCCACGGCACAGCCCAGCTGGGCCGCCCGCTCGACCGACAGGTCCTGCGCGACGGCGGCGAGATAGCCGGCCCGGAAGGCGTCGCCGACGCCGGTGGGGTCGACCGCCTCCACCCCGGGAATCGCCGCCACCTCGATGTCAGGCTCGCCCTCCCGATAGACCCGGACGCCGTCCGGCCCGTGCGTCACGATCCGGGTGCCGACCCGGGCCAGGATCTCGCCGGCGTCCCAGCCGGACTTCTTCTCGATCAGGGCGGCCTCGTAGTCGTTGCTGAACAGGTACGCCGCGCCCTCGATGAGCTGGCGGATCAGACCGCCCTCGGCCCAGGCCAGCTGCTGAGACGGATCGGCGGCGAAGGCGTACCCGCGATTCCGGCACTCCTCGGTGTGCCGCAGCATCGCCTCGGGATCGTTCGGGCCGACCACGACCAGGTCGAGGCCTCCGACCCGGGTGGCGATCGGTGCCAGCTCGATCTCACGGGCCTCGCTCATCGCGCCGGCGTAGAACGACGCGAGCTGGGCCATGGTCTGGTCGGTCGTACAGATGAACCGGGCGGTGTGCCGGGTCAGCGACACATGGATCGACTTGCAGTCGACGCCGTGCCGCTCCAGCCAGGACCGATAGTCGGCGAAGTCCTCACCGACCGATCCGACGAGGATCGGATGCTGACCCAGGCAGGCCATCGCGAACGAGATGTTCGCGGCGCAACCACCGCGTCGGATGTCGAGGTCATCGACGAGGAACGACAGAGCCAGCTTGTCGAGCTGGTCGACGACGAGCGAGTCGGCGAAGCGACCCGGGAAGGTCATCAGATGATCGGTCGCGATCGATCCGGTGACAGCGATCCGCACGGCTACTCCAACGAGTCACGGCAAGCCGCTCCAGCCCGCCACCGCCGCCACCCTACCCGGCGATACCGGACGTAACGCAGGGACCGAGCTCAGTGGAAGGAGTCGCCGCAGGCGCAGGAACCCGTCGCGGTCGGGTTGTCGATCGTGAAGCCCTGCTTCTCGATCGTGTCGACGAAGTCGATCTTGGCGCCGTGGAGGTAGGGCAGGCTCATCCGGTCGACCACGACGTGGACGCCGTCGAACTCCCGCACCTCGTCGCCGTCGAGGGTCCGCTCGTCGAAGAACAACTGGTAACGAAGACCCGAGCAGCCACCTGGCTGGACAGCGATTCGTAGCTGCAGGTCGTCGCGGCCCTCTTGCGCCAGCAGGCTGCTGACCTTGGCTGCCGCGGCATCACTCAGCGTCACACCTTCGGCGCCGACCTGCGTGTCGCCTTGAACCGTCATCTCACGCTCCCGATCGATTGGGACCTTTGATCGCTGACGACCAGTGCAACATCACGTTGCCTGGAACATTCCCATGATCGCACAGCGACCCAAATCCGCTCAGCGTGACCACGTGCGTGCCACGCGTTGGGCGAGGGCCGCCAGACTCGTCGCAGGCTCCGCGAACGCGGCATCTCGACCCACCAGGTCGACGACCGAATAGGCCGATTCGACCCCCATCGCCCTCATCTCCCGGGCTCCGACGTCCACCTGGCCGGCCAGCACGACGCAGGGCCGGATCGCGCGACCGGCGATCTCGGCCACGCCGTAGACGACCTTCCCCGAGCGGGAGGAGAAGTCGTACGCCCCTTCGCCGGTCAGCACGAGATCACTGCGACTCGCCTGGCCGGCGAGGCCGACGGCGTCGGCGACCAGGTCGATGCCCGATGTGCGGGTGCCGCCAAGCACGAGGAGTCCGAAGCCGAGGCCGCCCGCGGCACCCGCACCCGGCGCATCGGCGAGCCGCCGCTCGGCCGGCGTGCTCCCCAGCGCAGCGACCACGAACCCGTCCAGGATCCCGTCGACGGCCGGCTTCCGCTCGTCGGCGAGGCCCTTCTGCGGGCCGTAGACATTGGTGGCGCCGAACATGCCGAGCAGCGGGTTGTCGACGTCGCTGGCCACGACCAGATCAGTCGCTCCGAGTCGAGCTCGCGCCGGAGCCAGGTCGACCGAGGTGACGCGTTCCAGTCCCTGCGATCCAGCGGCCAGGTCGCCGTCGGCGGTAGCGCCCAGCGCCGCCCACATGCCGGCGCCCGCATCATTGGTGGCGCTGCCGCCGAGCCCGACCACGATCCGATCGACACCGGCGTCCAAGGCGACCGCGATGAGTTCGCCGACGCCGTACGTCGTGGTCCGCTCCGGATCCCGGTCGGCCTCTGGGACCAGGTGCAGTCCGCAGGCCTGGGCCGACTCGACATAGGCCGTGCCGTCGGCGATCAGCACGCCCGCCGGGACCGGCTGACCGAGTGGGCCGCGTACGGTCGCCGCGACCATCTCGCCGGAGAGGGCCGAGTGGAGTACGTCGGCGAAGCCCGGTCCGCCGTCGGCCATCGGACACCGGATGAGCTCGTCCCCGGGCGCCTGTCGCTGCCAGCCCGTTGCGATGGCATCGGCGGCCTCGACCGCGCTGAGTGTCCCGGCGTACTTGTCGGGGGCGACGACGACTCGCATGGCGGCCATCATCGCGGTCGGCGCCGGACCCGTGACATCGCGGGCTACCGTGACGCGGTGCAGATCCGACCGATGACCCTTGACGACGTCGACGCGGCCGAGCGATTGACCGACGAGGCGTCGTACGACCTCGACGTGGCGACGCAGCGGGTCGACTGGCCGACGGCGGCCCGTCGCAGTGCCGCCCGGAGTGCCCTGTGGCGTCGGCGCTGTGCCCATCTCGTCGAGCACGACGCCGGTGGCTGCTGGATCGCCGAGGACGACTCCGGACCGCTCGGCATCGCCACGTCGCTGCGTCGCCAGTCATGGTGGGGCCTGTCCAGCTACTTCGTGCTCCCCCAGACCCAGGGCACCGGCGTCGGCAGGGCGCTACTCGATGCCGCGCTGCGTCATGCCGACGGCACCGATCGGGCGATGATCTGCGCGTCGCACGACCCGAAGGCGTTCCGGCGCTATCGGCTCGCCGGCTTCGCGATGCATCCGACGATGCTGGGCTGGGGAAGCGTGGACCGGTCCGCGATCCCGGCCCTCCCCCGCGTACGCGACGGCGCCGGGCGCGATGCCGAGTGGTGCGACGAGGTCGACCGGGAAGCCCGAGGCGCCGGCCATGGCGTTGATCACATCGTGATGCGCGAGCAGTACGACCTCCACGTCGTCGACGACTCCGCCGGGCGCGGATACTGCTACGCCTGGCCGTCCGGTGGCACGTACCTGCTCGCGGCGACCGACACCGACACGGCCACTGACCTGCTGTGGGCCTCGCTCGCCCAGGCGTCCGACGAGCCCGATGTCCGGTTCGTCTACGCCACTGCGGAGCAGGAGTGGGCCGTCGACGTCGCGATCGCGGCCCGGCTGGAGCTGCACGGCCGGGGCTACCTGGCGTATCGGGGCATGCCGCCCGCGATGCCCTATTTGCCGAGCGCCCACTTCATGTGAGACCGGAAACTGTCAGGTGACGGCCATGTCACGATGGAATGAACAGAGCACCCTCGAACTTGGAGACGACGTGACGACCGTCGATCTGCCACTGCTCGTTTTGGGCAACGGCGAAGACCCGCGCTCGGAGCGTGGCGTCCGCTGCCCGGGCGACCTGCCGCCGGCCTCCGACCCGGACCTCGTCGAGCGGGCGCGTGCCGCGAAGGCCGCCCTCGGGTCCAAGGTGTTCGTGCTGGGTCACCACTACCAGCGCGACGAGGTCATCGAGTTCGCCGACGTGACCGGTGACTCGTTCAAGCTGGCCCGCGAGGCTGCGGCCCGGCCGGAGGCGCCGTACATCGTCTTCTGCGGTGTGCACTTCATGGCCGAGTCGGCCGACATCCTGACCGCGGACCACCAGCAGGTCGTGCTGCCCGACCTGGCCGCCGGCTGCTCGATGGCCGACATGGCCCGGCTGCATCAGGTCGAGGACGCATGGGAGGTGCTCGAGGACGCCGGCATCGCCGACGTGACCGTCCCGATCACGTACATGAACTCCTCGGCCGACATCAAGGCCTTCTGCGGCCGCAACGGCGGAGCGGTCTGCACCTCGTCAAACGCGAAGACCGCGTTGGAGTGGGCTTTCGAGCGCGGCGAGAAGGTCCTGTTCTTCCCCGACCAGCACCTCGGACGCAACACGGCCGTCCTTCAGATGGGCTTCGATCTGGATGACTGTGTGGTCTACGACCCGCGGCTGCCCGGCGGCGGACTGACCCCAGAGCAGTTGGACGCCGCCCGGATGATCCTGTGGCGCGGGCACTGCTCGGTCCACGGTCGATTCACCGCCGAGTGCGTCGACGAGGTACGCGAGCGAGTACCCGGTGTCAATGTTCTCGTCCACCCGGAGTGCACGTACGACGTCGTGACCAAGGCCGACCTGGTCGGGTCGACCGAGTTCATCATCAAGACGCTCGACGCGGCGCCGCCTGGGTCAGCCTGGGCGATCGGCACTGAGCTCAACCTGGTCCAGCGGCTGGCCGCACAGCACCCCGACAAGCAGGTCACGTTCCTCGACAAGACGGTCTGCTACTGCTCCACGATGAACCGGATCGACCTGCCGCACTTCGTCTGGGCGATGGAGAACCTGGTCGAGGGCCGGGTGGTCAACCCGATCACGGTTGACGCGGACACCACGCACTGGGCGAAGGTCGCGCTCGACCGGATGCTCGCCCTCCCCGGCTGATCCTGCGTCAGGACAGGCCGGGCGCTCCCCAGATCGCGAGCCAGCGGCCGAGGTCCTTCTCGATCGGTACGTCGTCGGAGATCTGTCCCCGGACCTGCAACTCCAGCGCGTTGTCCCGACGCTCGGCACCGGTCGGTGCGAACGGATAGAACGTGCCCCGCTTGTAGAGGTAGACCAGGCCGAGGGTCTTGCCGTCGGCGTTCTTGAAGCCCACCACCGAGCACAGCAGCGACGGTCCGAAGCCGTTGTCCTCGAGCGTCGTGTTGACGGTGTGCAGCTCGGTCACCAGCTCCGACAGGTCGTCCGCCGTCTGCTGGCACACCAGCCAGGTGAAGCCGTAGGAGTCCTCGGACCGCTCGACGGCCGGACCGCCGTCGGCGTCGAGTAGCTCCTGGATGTCGGACTGCATCGAGGCGAAGGCGGCGCCCTCGCTGGCCCGGTAGCAGACCGCCCCGATGCCGGTCGGCTTGAACCCGGCCGCGACGTCGAGCGTCACGGCCGCCTGGGGCAGCGCGAAGAGCGCATCGAGATTCGCCTTGACCGGCTTGTTACGGCCGAGCAGTGAGTCGAGCAGGCCCACGGGCTACACCTGGCGTCCGAGGTCGGCGGAGATCTTGGCCAGCTGGTCGAGCCTGACCTGGATCTTGGGGTGCGTCGACAGCAGGCTCGAGAAGTTCTCCGACTTCAGCGCGGGCGTGAAGAAGAACGCGTTCATCGACTGTGCCTCGCGCAGGTCGCGGGTCGGGATCCGCGCCATGTCGCCGGAGATCTTGGTCAGCGCCGAGGCCAGTGCGGACGGCTTGCCGGTCAGGTAGGCGCCGGACCGATCGGCCACCAGCTCGCGATAGCGCGACAGGGCCCGAGTCAGCAGGAAGCTGATCGCGTAGACGACCAGGCTCACTAGCCAGACGATCAGCCACACGGGCGGACCGTTGTCGCGGCGGCCGCCGCCGAAGAACAGGCCCCAGCGGGCGATGAAGCCGGCACACAGGCCGATCACCGACGCGACCGTCATCACTGCGACGTCGCGGTTGGCCACGTGGGCGAGCTCGTGGCTGAGCACGCCCTCGAGCTCCTCGGCGTTGAGCCGCCGCATGATGCCGGTCGTCACACAGACCACCGCGTGGTCCGGCGACCGGCCGGTCGCGAACGCGTTGGGCAGGTCGGTGTGAGCGATCGCCACTCGCGGCTTCGGCATGTCGGCCAGGGCCACCAGGCGGTCGACCATGCCGTGCAACTCTGGCGCCTCCTCGGGCGTCACGACCTTGGCCTTCATCGCCGTCAGCGCCAGCCGGTCCGAGAAGTACCACTGGGCCCAGGCCAGGCCGACCACGACGATGATGCCGAAGAAGAAGTTGGTGTATGCGATCAGGATCGCGCCGAACGCCAACCACAGCACCACCAAGAGCACGGACACCAGGCCCATGCGCGCGGTCAGCCCGCGGTCACCCCGAAAACGCGTCTTCGCCATCCGTTATCACCTCTCATCGAAATCAACGAACGACGAACCCCCGGTGTTCCGCCTGGCAGCGGGTCTAGAGGGCATCCGGAATGAGTCCCTCGTCACCAAGCAGAGCGACGACCTCGTCCACCTTGGCGTCGGCCGGCGGCAGGATCAGATCGGAGTCGACCAGCGTGTCTTCGGGAAGGGATTTGCCCCAGTTGCGTACGGCGTCGAGCAGTCCGGACAGCGCCGGCTCGAAAGCCCCCTCATCCTTGCTGTCCACCGCCGCTTCGACCGCGGCATCAAGCTCATTGAGCGCCGCGAGGTGTCCGTCGTCGACCTCGAACTGACCCTCGCCGAGGATCCGGACGATCATGACTGACCCTCCTGCTGGGCCTTCGGTTGCGACTGGTCGGCCGATGCGCCGTCGGACTCGCCTTCGATGGCCTTCGGCTGCTCGCCACTGCCCAGCTGCGCCTTCATCGCGGCGATCTCGGCGTCGACGTTCGAGCCGGCCGACAACTGCTGGAGCTCGCGGGTGATGTCGTCGTTGGGCTGACCGCTGGTGTCCTCGAGAGCCCCGGAGGCGATCAGCTCGTCGATCGCGCCCGCGCGTGCCTGCATCGTCGCGGTCTTGTCCTCGGCGCGCTGGATCGCCATGCCGACGTCGCCCATCTCCTCGGAGATGCCGGAGAACGCCTCGTTGATCTTGGTCTGCGCCTCGGCGGCTGTGTAGGTCGCCTTGAGGGTCTCCTTCCGGGTCCGGAAGGACTCGACCTTGGCCTGCAGCCGCTGCGAGGCGAGGGTCAGCTTCTCCTCTTCACCCTGCAGTTGGGCGTGCTGGGTCTGGAGGTCGGCGATCTGGGTCTGGAGGCCGGCCTTGCGGGTCAGCGCCTCGCGGGCGAGATCCTCACGGCCGGCGCCGAGCGCCTGCTGTGCCTGCCCCTGCAGCTTGTCGCTCTGCTGCTGCAACTGGGTCGCCTGCAACTCGACGCGCTTGCGGCTGGTCGCCACGTCGGCGACGCCCCGGCGTACCTTCTGCAGCATCTCCAGTTGCCGCTGGTAGCTGTAGTCGAGCGTTTCGCGTGGATCCTCCGCCTTGTCCAGGGCCTTGTTGGCCTTGGCCCGGAAGATCATGCTCATACGTTTCATGATGCTCATCGCGTCGGTGGCCCCCTTCAGGCAGGCATCCGAAGCCGTGGCGGAGGTAGGGTCTAGTCACGGAAGCCACAGCGTTCCCGTGCCGTAACCCTACGCCGGAGCCGCAGGGCAGGCGAAGCGATCCTCGCAGGTACGCTGTGGGCGCACTTCGCCGCATCTACACCTGCAGACTCTGTGAGGCCAGACCGTGTTCCGACGCCACAATGCCCCCGACGACGAGGTCGCGGTCGAGGAGCCGCCGCTCGAGGGCAAGGGCCGGGCGACTCCGAAGCGCAAGGACGCCGAGGCCGAGCGTCGGCAGCGACTCAAGCCGCCTCGTAACCGCAAGGAGGCCTCGGCGCGGATGCGCGACCGCCGCCGGACCGACCGGGTCAAGATGCAGCAGGCGTTGCGAAGCGGCGACGAGCGGCACCTGCCGGCTCGCGACCGCGGCCCGGTCCGCCGGTTCTGCCGCGACTTCGTCGACGCGAGGTGGAACGTCGCCGAGTGGCTGCTCCCCCTGCTGGTCATCATCCTGGCCCTGAGCTTCCTCGGCGCGGGCTCGCCGGTGGCGGCCTGGCTGCAGCTGGTGCTCTGGACGGCGACGATCATCGGCACCGTGCTCGACACCCTGTGGCTGATCTGGAAGACCCGCCGCGAGCTGCTTCGCCGGTTCCCCGACGAGAACCGCCGCGGCGCGGTCGCGTACGCCGTGCTCCGCAGCTCGCAGCTGCGCCGGCTCCGGCTGCCGAAGCCGCAGGTGCAGCGCGGCGCGACCCTGCCGGATCGCTACTGAGCCACCGCCGTCAGGCGTCGTGCAGGCTCATCGGGCCGTAGACCTCGCGGTCGCCCTCGAGCAGTCGCACCTGGTCCACCCCGGCGTCTCGCAGCTCCCGCCAGCTCTCCCCGATCCACGACTCCGCGTCGGCCCGGGTCGGGAACGTCGCCTCGTGGGCGTCGTCGACTCGGACCGGCTTGCCGGTAGCCGTCTCGAGTTGCCAGGTCCATGCCATGCCGGAAGCCTATGCCGTACGAGCGTCTCGTGACGCGACCCGGGACGGAGCGGCGCTCACCGTACCGACGGCGTCACGAACGGCGGCTTGGTCACGACGAACGCCTCGCGGCGCTGACGTACCTCGACGCCGACCGACTCCCCCACGCCGAGCCCGGGATCGACGAGGGCGAGGCCGACTCCCTTGCGCAGCGTCGGCGAGAAGGTCCCTGACGTGACGACGCCGATCGGATCGCCGTCCCCGGTCTCGGGGACCACCTGCATGCCCGGGCGCGCGATGCCTCGCCCTGCGGCGACGATGCCGCGCAGCACTCGACTCGGTCCACGCTCTCGCTCGGCCAGCAGCGCGGCCCGGCCCCAGAAACTCGGCTTGGACCAGCCGACGGCCCATCCCAGCCGAGCCTGGACCGGCGTGATGTCGAGGGAGATGTCCTGACCGTGCAGGGGGTAGCCCATCTCGGTCCGCAGGGTGTCGCGGGCGCCGAGCCCACACGGTCGGATGTCGTGCCGGCCGCCAGCCGCAAGAAGGGCGTCCCAGACCGCCACGGCACCGTCGGCCGGCACCACCAGCTCGTAGCCGCGCTCGCCGGTGTAACCCGTCCGGCACACGACGACCGGATGCTCGTCGTGGGTCGCCTCGACGAACGACATGTAGTCGTGTCCCACCGGCAGTCCGCTCGCCGCCAGCGTGTCGTCGCTGTTGCGACCCTGCACGGCGATCACGGCCCAGTCGTCGTGCTGGTCGACGACGTCGATGCCGTCCGGCGCTGCCTCGGCCAGTCGGCGGCAGACCTCGGCGGTGTTGGCCGCGTTGGGAATGAGGAAGACCTCGTCCGGCCCGCGCAGGTAGGCGATCAGGTCGTCGACGACACCGCCGGTCGGGTCGTCGCAGCACAGTGTGTACTGCGCCCGG